>JANOXT010000275.1:0-1580 GCA_031418555.1 Lysobacterales bacterium
GCCCAGCAGATGCAGCGTCGTTTCCGGCGTGCGCTGGCGCCCTGCGGCCGCTGCAGATTTGTCGAGGCCATACAGGATGAAGGCGACTGCGCTCATTGCAGCGTAGGCGATGAGTACGGTCGTTGTGAGTTGATCCATGTACACCGCGCCTCCCAGCACAGCAACGAACAGCAGTGCGAATGCCGGCCCGACCCTGCCGGGCGTCGTCCGTTGGTCGACAGGTGGCGCTTCGCCTGCGAACCGGATGGCGGTCGCCTGAAGCCTGCCGCGGGTATCGCGGCTCATGCCATAGGTGATGATGTCGCCGACGGCCGGTCGACGCGATGATCTGGCGAAGGCCTTGATGTGGACGAATGCTTTCTCGCCACCGCCGTTGGGAATGACGAAGCCGAAGCCTTTATCGTCGTTCCAGTCGTTGAGTCGTCCTTGATGGCGCATGCGTGGCGGTCTTGTTGGATTGAAATGATGGGTCTTCGTAAATGTCAGGGTTTCCTGTCGCTGTCGTAGCCCACCACGTTCTCATCCACCAGCATGGCGCGCAGCTGCGCCATCGACGCCCTTCGCATCGGTTTCTCGTCCATGTTCGACAGCGGTGCTTGGCGCAGCGCATCGTGCGGCAGCACGGTGAGGTCGAAACTCAGGTCTTCGGCGCAGAACAGCCACACTTGGCAGTCCAGCGTGCGTTCGCGGTCGATGCGCATGCGGCGGCTGCGGGTTTCGGCGGGGATGCGGTGATCCTCGAGGAAGCGGGGTACGGCTTCGGCATAGTCGGTATAGAGCTGCAGCTGCACGGCGGCATTGGCGTCGGCGGTGCCCTCGAGTACCGGGCCGACGAGGCGCGCATCGAACGGTGCGAAGAATTCCAGCGCACGCAGCGCGGCCTCGCGGCGCTGGCGCACGGCGTTGACCTGGGCATCGCCCTGGAACAGCCGCTGGTATTCGCGCAGGGCGTCCTCGATTTCGCGATTGCGCGGCAGCGAGGCATCGTCATGGATGCCGAGGCGCTGCGCGGCCTTGAGTTTGGCCTGGTGAAAATCGCGGATGCCGGTTTCGGCGATCAGCCGTGCGGCTTCATGCGCAAGCCGGTAACGGCGTTCGCGGATTCTGGTTTCGGCATGCTGGCGGGCGTGGTGCATGGTCGGCGTCCCGGCGGGGCCAGGGGATGACTGTAGCGGAAGCGTTGCGGGATGTGGATGTGGCGGCCCCTCATCCGCCCTTCGGGCACCTTCTCCCCGCTGCGCAGGGAGAAGGAGACAGGCTCGTGATTAGAAAATATCGAACGAATCTTCGCTGGGCAATGCGTCTTCGCTGCCGTAGTCGACGTAGGTTTCCATTTTCTCGAGATCTTCGACCTTCACGTATTCGGTGATGCCGCCGCTGCCGGTGGTGGGCAGCAGCTGACCGCTGGCGGTGACCGCCACTTTGACCATGCCGTCGGGCGGGTCGTTGGCGGCGATCGGCACATCCTTCAGTGCGACCTTCATATAGTCGATCCAGATCGGCAGCGCCGCTTTGCCGCCGTATTCGCGATAGCCCAGCGTGGTGTTGTCGCTCTTGCCCACCCAGACGGTGGTGATGAG
>JANOXT010000276.1:0-5483 GCA_031418555.1 Lysobacterales bacterium
CCGAAGCCTTGGACGCACTGAAACGCTATCTCGAGCTGGCCCCGCAGGCGGACGACCGCGCGTTCGTGCAGCGCGAACTGGACAAAACAGGAGAACGGCCATGAGCCTCCGCCACATGCTGCAGACCGCTGTGTTGAAGACCGGCGTGTTCCTGCCGATCTGCCTGCCGATCTGCCTGCTGCTCGCCGCCTGCAGCACCGGCGCGCTGGTGAAACCCGGCCCGACCATCGCCAGCGGCAAGCTGATGATCGACAGCCAAATGGAGTGGACCCGGGTCTACACCGGAACCCGCTATCAGCTGTGGAGCATCGACGGCGAACTGCTCAATCGCCTGTATCTGATCCAGAACGTCCGTGCGAAGGAATTCATCTTCCTCGGCCAGCGTCAAACCAAACGCCGGCCCGACGGCGCCTTCTATCAGCGCGGCCTGCGCCCCGACGAACTGCGCGACCTGATTCTCGATGGGCTTCGCGCCGCCGGTACCGCAAATGTTGAAGCGCGCAACCTGCGCCCGGCGATGTTCGGCACACGCGAAGGCCTGCGTTTCGAGTTTTCCCTCGCCAATGAGGAAGGCCTGAAATTCGAGGGCATGGCGGCTGCTTTCGAGCAGGAAAAAGGGCTGTCGCTGGCGATCTTCATGGCGCCGTCGGAGTATTACTACCCGCGCGATGAGGCCAAGGTGTCGAAGATGCTGGAGACGCTGCGCTTGAAATAAAGGCGCACGACGCGGATCGATGCCAGGCTGCAATCGCCGCCAAAAAACAAGGCTCCGCATGCGGAGCCTTGTCGGTTCAAACCACCCGATCAGAACTTGTAGCGCAGCCCCAGCTGCACCGCCCAGCGCGATTCGCCGATGGTGTCGCGGCGTACTTCGGTGTCCGGCGTATTGAAGCGATAGACGTAACGCCCGGTCGCAGTGTCGACACCGCCGTACTCGACGATACCGCGACCCTGCGGCTGGCCGAATCCGCTGATGAACACTTCATCCACATGGCCCCATTTCTTGTTCAACAGGTTGCCGACGTTGAGGATATCCATCCACAGCTCGACTTTGTTGCCCTTGAAAAACCCTGGCAATTCCTGGCTGATGCGCATATCGAACTGATTGACCCATGCGCTGTAATTGTCGTTGCGGCCGACGACCTGGCCACGATGCGCGTTGAGATAGGGATTGCTGGACACGTACGACCAGAATGCGGTCTCTTCAGCCTGCGAGCCGAACAGGACATCGCCGGGGCCCGAGGGCATGTACAGCAGATCGTTGCCGACCACGCCGTCGCCGTTGGCATCGTTGTCGAACACGTAGGAATACGGCCGGCCTGCGCGCCCTTCATAGAACATGCCCACTTCGGTCTTGTAATCGCCGAAGAAGTTGTAGCGGTAGGTGGCCGCAGCGGTGAAACGGTCGCGGATCGCGAAATTGGAGCGCGAAGACACTTGTTCGTTCGGATTGAACGCCACGCGCGACGACCAGTTCTCGACCGAGATCGAACCGACCAGCTGATTCACATCATGCGCATCGCCGTGGGTGTAACCGACCTGCCAGAACCAGTGATCGTCCTTGCCCATCGGCTTTTGCAGGCTCAGCGTCAGGCTCTGCGCATCGCCTTTCTTGGTCGGCTTGGCCAACAGGACTTCACGATAGGCGCGATCGCGATTGAAACGGCCCTGCACGCCGGCGCCGACACCGTTCTGGTTCCAGCTGGCGCGGTTATAACCGGCCGGGTTCCAGAACATCAGACGGCCATCGGGCGCGATGCGGGTGGGGCTGCCCAGGTTCAGATGGTCGTAGGTGATGCTGTCCTGGGTGCTGATCAGCAGCAGTTCCGCGCTGGCGACCAGACCGAACCACGGCAGTTCTTTTTCGATCGCCAGATTGCCTTTCCACACCGATGGCTGCTTCAGATCGTTGGACACGAAATCGATATCGGTCGCCGCACTGCCAAGCGTTAAACGCGGCTGGTTGTCGGGGTTGGTCGACACCGGCGGCAGCGTGCCGGTGCAGGCCGGCAGGGCGCCGCCGCAGCCGTAGATGCTGATGGTGCGGCCGTTGTTGGTGAACGGATTGGACAACCAGACGTTCGCCGATGCGCCCTGGAACAGGCCCACGCCACCGCGGACCTGCATCGCACGGTCGCCGTCGAAGGTGTAGTTGAAGCCGAACCGCGGCTGGACCAGCTTCTGGCCGTCGATGGTGCGATCGTTGCGGTAACCGAAGCGCGTGGATGCGATGCTGTTGAACACCGGCGAATCCGGCACATAGGCCACATCCGCACGCAGGCCGAAAGTGAGATTCAGGTTGGCGTTGACCGTCCAGGTGTCCTGCACGAACAGACCGAGCGTATTCAACTTCCACACCGCGGCTGCGGAATCCAGATTGCCGTTGGTCGGCACGCGCAGCGCATAGCTGTTGTAACGGCCGGCAGCGAAGTCGGCAAGGTTCGCGAAGTTGTAAGCGCCGAAGTTGGACTCGACGAACAGGTTGTAGATATCGTTCTTTTCGTAATCGATACCGCCGCGCAGCTGATGATCGCCGACGTAGTAAGTGCCGGCGAAGTAACCGTTCCAGGTCTTGGTTTCCAGCAGATTGGCGTGCCGGAACTGCTCGGTACCCAACGCGATCTGTCCGCCGACGGTGCTGATCTGAAATTGCGGCAACCGCGACAGCGGCTCGGGCTGGGCCAGATATTCGCGATAGCTGAGCTTCATCTCGGTGGAGAAATCGCTGTTCCAGTCGGCGAACCACTGGCCGACATAGCTCTCGAAACTGTTGAGACGATTGAACCACGCGCTGGACAGCGCCAGACGGTTGCCGCCGAAGCGCGCCAGATCGACCTGGTTCTGCTCGGTCTTGGTGTAGCGGAAACTGGCGCGATGCGCGTCGTTGATATTCCAGTCGAACTTGATCAGCGATTCCTTGACTTCGTTGTTCAAGGCCGATGCACTGAAATTGCCGGCATCGATCCCGTACACGGTGCGTGCGGTATCGATCGCCTGCTGCGCCTGCACGGTGGTCACGCCGACCAATGAACCAACGTCCGGAGCCGGCGACGTGCGCTTGAATTCTTCGTAGGCCGCGAAGAAGAACAGCTTGTCCTTGACGATCGGGCCGCCGACGGTCCCGCCCCAGGTGCTCTGCGAATCGAAAGGCTTGAATTTCACCCCGCGTTCATCGGTTTGGCGGCCCCAGTCGCCGTCGCGATGGATGTAGTACACGCTGCCTTTGAAATCGTTGGTGCCGGACTTTGTCACCGCGTTGATCCCTGCGCCGGTATAGCCGCGCTGGGTGACGTCGTAAGCCGAAATCGAGATATCCAGCGCTTCGATCGCATCCATCGATACCGGCTGGCGCAGCAGCGGCAGATTGTTGGCCTGCAGGCCGAAAGTATCGTTGACGGTCACGCCGTCGATGGTGATCTGATTGAAGCGATTGTTTTGCCCTGCGGCGGAGATCGCACCGCTGGCCTTGTCGGTCTGGCTGATCCGCGGATCGAGACGCGCATAGTCCTGCACCGACCGCTGGATCGACGGCAGCGCCGCGATCTGCGCCGCATTGAGGCTGGTGCCGGCGCCCATCTTGTCGCTGGAAAACACGCTGGGGGCGCCGCTGCCGGTGATTTGTATCGCATCCAGGACATCGGTGCCTGCCGCATCCGCACCAGTCGCCAGACTCGCGTCCACGGTCTGCGTTTGCGCCAGCTGCAGAAACACATCGTCGATGGTCTGCGTCTTGCCGTCTTTGACGATGGTGACGCGATAAGGACCGCCCACGCGCAGACCGCGCGCCGCATAGCGCCCCTGCTCGTCGGTGGTCGCCTGGCTGACGGTGCCGGAAGGCAGATGGGTAATGGTGACTGCGGCGCCGTCGACGGCCTGGGTCGTGGCGTCGCTGACCCGGCCAGTGATGTTGGACGAGGTGTTCTGGGCCATCGCCATAGGCGCGGTCACGGAGAGCGCGATGGCCAAGCTCAGGGCGAGCTTGCCGTACGCGGGAGTACGTTTTGACATGGCGAATTTCCTTGCTGAGAGAGTACTCCTGCGCAGCACCGGCGCTTGAAGCGGGCGGATTATACTGCAGCGCACCATTTCAGCCAGTGACAGTTGAAAAACACTTTTGCGTCAACTATTTGCCGTGTCCACATGGCCTACATCTGCGGTCATTGCCGGGTGAACGATCGTACCCGCCGGGGAGGTCTCATCATGCTGTCTGCGGGTCATTCACCGCCGCCGCCACCATCGCCGCAATCGCTGGAACTGCTGCCTGTATCGGTGCCATCGCATGCATGGTTGTCATTGCCATAGTAGGTTCCGCTGCTGTCCGCGGTTCCGCTGGCGAACCAAGTACTGTTGCTGCCACCGCCGACAGCCTGACTTCGCGACTTTGACTTGCCCATAAGCAATACCAGTCCGATGCCCGCCGACGCCAGTGAAAGGATCTGGAAACCGGCGATCAGCGCACCCAGACCGCAGACCAGCAACACAGCACCCAACAGTCTCTTCGGCATGGAGATACCTCGCGCGGCATTCACAGAGAACGGCACTGTGCCATGAAATCGACGTGGTAATGCTCGTCGTGCCGCCACCAGACTTTTCTGCGCGTGAATGCGATGTACTTCCGCAGATAAGCGCCGCGCTTTGTCGCGAACAGCTTGGGCAGAAACGCAGGCTCGAAAATCACCCGCCTGATCGGCGCGCCCGAACGACGCCCGGCCTCATCCAACGCATACAAATGTTCGGCAAGCGCCTCGAAGTCGATGCGCAGATCGCGATAGCGGGCGTTGGCGTTGAAGTCGATGTCGTAACCGTAACGATTCGCCCCGTTGCCGGGCATCGACACCGAACGCCCCTTCGCATCGATCACCGGCACCATGAAATCCACAGACAGCCCGTTTTGATGGGTTTTGTGAGGCTTGAACGGCCCGCCCTTCGCCAATCCGGTTTCGCCGTAGACGAACGTTTTCGCGGGCGCTTGTTGCGCGAGAATCTCGTAGGCATCCGTGACCCCAGCCGCAACCCGCGCATGCGTGTAAGTGCGTCCGAGATTGACTTCGACGCTGCTGTAAGCGCGGAAGTTTTTGCCATGTGTCGGCATCTGCACGGCACGCTCGATTTTGCCGTTCGCCGGCGTGCCGTAACAGACGCTGTCGGCAGCGTTTGCTGAAGCCGTGAGCAGGATCAGCGAAACGCAGATTGCCGGTTTCAAGACATCAAGCCCGGCCATTCCCGCAAAAGCGGGAATGGCAATCGACAACCGCGATCACAGTACGTCGATAGAACGACGTCAGCCCATGCTGCAAAACTCAGGCAGCCAGAATCTTGTTCCACTCCGCCACGCGATCGGCCTTTGCGGCCAGTGCGGCTTCTGCGTCGCCTTCGATGGTCAGCGACTTGATGGTGTCGCCTTGCTTGATCGTGTCGACCACGTCCATGCCTTCCAGCACCTTGCCGAAGACAGTGTGCTTGCCGTCGAGCCAGCCGCAGGG
>JANOXT010000277.1:0-4761 GCA_031418555.1 Lysobacterales bacterium
GCAACCACGATCACGATGGCGTTGAGGATCAGACCGGCTTTTGCGCGACCGCGTTTTTCCGGCGCAGTCAGCATGATGCCGATCGCGGCGATGATCGTGCCGACGCCTGCGAACGGGATGATCAGCCAGTTGCTCCAACCCAGCAGCGGTACCAGGCCGATGAACATCAGCAGCATCCCGACGATGCCCCAGAGCAGACTGATCAGTCCCATGTTGTTTCCTTCGAATGAATGGCCGCGAAGACGCAGGCCGGCAGTGGCGAAGATGGATGCAGCTCGCAGGAATTCAAGCGTTCAGGCGTGCACGCCGTCGATTTCCACCGCAAGCTCGCGGCGGCAGATCGCGGCGTGCAGCAGCACGCGCGGTACCGAGCTGCCGAAGCGGGCGTCCAGCGCTTGCGCCACCACCGGCAGATCTTCGGCGTCGCGCACATAGACTTTGAGCCGGGTGCCGCTGCCGAAACCCGCGGGAAGCGACGGCCGATGCCGGCGCGCTTCGGCCAGCAGCGCGTCGAAGTTGGCGAAGGTTTCGCCGATCTGGCCGAGCAGTTCGCCGACATGCAGTGACGCATGGCCCACCACGCTGGCGGTGCCCGACAGCAGCAGCGGCATCCGGCTGTCCGGCGGCGGCAGCATGGCGCGGGCGAAGCTGGGCGACTGCGGGCCGTATTCGCGCGGATAGCGGTAGGCGCTGACCTGCCGGGGATTCTCGACAGGGGTGCCGCGCCGATCCGCCGACAGCCAGTAGACCTGCAGCGTGCGCTGGCCGTCGCAGCGGCCGATGGCGGTCGCTGCCGGCAGCTCGATGGTGTCGAAACAGCCCAGCCCGCGGGCGCGGCCGACACAGAATTGGCGGTAGCGCTCGGCGTCGCCGTCGCCTTGGGTGATCGCATCCAGATAATTCCACACCCGCAGCAGATGCGGCGTACGGCTGCCGGAGATGAAACCGATCAGTTTGGTGTAGGCGCGCTCGGCGGCTTCGCACAGGTCGCTGTGATCGGGACGCGTGCCCGCAGGCTCGTCGACCTCGATCACGCCGAAGGTCAGCTGACCGTCGCTGGACCAGCGGATCTGACCGCTCGTTACGTCGCCCTCGCGCCCGCAGTCGACCGGACCTGCGCTGCGCCAGTGCTCGAACGGGGCCATGCCGTACGGCTGCAGGGGAATGCGCAGATAGCGCGGATCGTCGCAATACGGTGCGTTGTTGCCGAAACCGAAAACCGCCAGGGTGTCTGCGGTCAGCAGCGCGTCCGGTGCGCTTGCCTGAACGTAATCGACCGTCAATGCAGCGCCCGGGTGGGCCAAGGCTCTGCTCATGCCCGAAGCGTCCGCGAAACGGGACGGAGCCGACCGGCCGCCGCCGCCGTGCTGGCGAGCACCATCAGCGGCCGGATCGAATTAATGGGCTCCATTCCCCTGCGTGTCGCGGCGATTCGGACCGTCATGCTCTTCTTGTTGCAGTCTGAGACTGGCATCATACCGCGCGGTACGCCGCCGCCCGTAGTACGGGCCTGCGACTCAGGTCGCGGCGCTTTCCCAGGACCGGTCGGCGTCAGCGGCCTGCGGGCGCCCGATCATGTCGCGCGACAGCCGGATGCGGCTGCTCCGCCCGACGGTTCCTTCTTTATTCTGGATGGTTTGCCATGTCTGCACTGATTCCCGCCGAACTCGAATTGGCGGAACTGCTGGTCGAGAGTCTCAACCTCGACAGCGTCGCCGCCGCCGAGATCGATCCCGAAGCCCCGCTGTTCGGCGCGGGCCTCGGTCTGGATTCGATCGACGCGCTGGAACTGTCGCTGGCCATCAGCAAGCGCTACGGTTTCCAGCTGCGTTCGGACAACGACGACAACCGCAGCATCTTCGGTTCGCTGCGCGCGCTGTCGGCGCACGTCCAACAGCACAAGACGGTGTGATCGCCGCACTGCGGCTGTCGCTGCTGGTGGCGTACCTGCCGCTGGCCTACTGCGCGGGCCTGTATCGCTCGCCCACGCTGGCAGCGCTGGCATTGGGTGATATCGCCCTGCTGGCGCTGATCGAACCGCTGCTGGGTCGGCGCCTGTCCGCATGGCTGGGCCTAGCCGCAGCCGTGCTGGCGCTGATCGTACTGGCGCACTCGCGGTTCGCGCTGCTGCCGCTGCTGCTGGTGCCTGCACTGTTCACGGCGATGATCGGCGGATGTTTCGCGCGCAGTCTGCGCCCGGGCCGCGAGCCGCTGATCGCCAAGGCGATGGGCGCGCTGTATGCCCAGAGCGGCATCCCGCTGACGCCGCGGCATCAACGGTACACCCGTCGGCTGACTCTGGCGTGGGCGCTATTGCTGGCGCTGATGACGCTGATGAACCTCACGCTGGCGCTGATCGCAGTGCCGGACGGCGTATTGGCGCAGCTCGGTATCGATGCGCCGGTGACGGTCACCAATGCCCAGTGGTCGTGGATCGGCAACGTTGCCAATTACGGCGTGATGGGCGGCTTCATGCTGGCGGAATTCCAGCTGCGCAAGCGTGTGTTTCCGGTGCGTCCGTATCGCAATGTGTTCGATTTCGCGCGACGCATGGCGGCGCTGGGCCCTACCTTCTGGCAGGGTTTTTTCCGCTGATGTCCGCCGCGCCGCTGATTGAATTCACCATTCCCGCAGACCATCCCTGTCTGCCGGGCCACTTCCCTGATCGGCCGATCGTGCCCGGCGTAG
Organism: Lysobacterales bacterium; assembly: GCA_031418555.1. GTDB lineage: Bacteria > Pseudomonadota > Gammaproteobacteria > Xanthomonadales > Xanthomonadaceae > Lysobacter_I. Next base: position 2,689 of record JANOXT010000277.1, read on the forward strand.
TGGTGCTGGATCGCGTGCTGGCGGCGATCGAAGCGCAGCACGGTGCGCTGGGCGCGCTGCGGATGCCGCAGGTGAAATTCCTGCAGCCGCTGCTGCCGGAACAGGCGGCGTGGATCGAACTGCTGCCGTTGTCCGACGCGGCAGACGCGCCGCAGCGCTGGCGGTTCCGGGTCTTGCGCGACGAAACGCCGATCGCCGGAAGCGAAGTGCGCACGGTCTGCATCGCCAGCGGCGAGGTGCATGAGGTGCATCCGGCATGAGCCGCACGCGATGAGTACCGAATGGAAAGCGCGCCCGGAAGGCGGCGGCCGTGCTGCGCTGTGGTTGATCCGCAGTATCAGCCGTCACGGCGGGCGCGGCATCGCACGGCTGCTGCTGTTTCCGATCACCCTGTATTTTCTGCTTCGCCGCGGGCCCGAGCGCGCAGCCTCTTGCGCATGGCTGACCCACGCGCTGGGCCGTCGCGCGACGCTGTGGGACGCGGCGAAGCATGTGCACACTTTCGCTGCGACCATTCTCGACCGGGTGTTTCTGCTGGGCGAAAACACCCGTCGTTTCGATGTCAGCGTGCACGGGCTCGACGATCTGCATGCGCATCTCGACCAAGGCCGCGGCATGCTGCTGTTCGGCTCGCATCTGGGCAGTTTCGAAGTGCTGCGGGTGCTGTCGCGGCAGCGGCCGGAATACGTGATCCGGGTGGTGCTGGACAAAGCCCACAACCGGGCGTTGACCGAACTGTTGGATGCGCTGAATCCGGAGATCGCGGCGACCGTGATCGACGCCGGTCAGGACGGCCCGGGGCTGATGCTGGCGATCCAGCAGGCGGTGCAGGAGGGTGCGCTGGTCGCGCTGCTGATCGACCGCGCGCATCCGGGCGGGACCACCGTGATGGCGCCGTTTTTCGGCAAAGAAGCTCCGTTCCCGACTGCGCCCTGGCAGATCGCCGCCGCACTGAAGGCACCGGTGACGCTGGGCTTTGGCCTGTATCGTGGCGGTAAGCGCTACGACCTGATCTTCGAGAATTTCAGCGACGGCATCGATCTTCCGCGCGCCCAGCGCGCCCAGGCGGTCGCGACGTTGATCCGGCGTTACGCCGCGCGGCTGGAGGATGTGGCGCGACAGGCACCGTACAACTGGTTCAATTTCTACGATTTCTGGGGCGTCGAGGCGCCGCAAACCGATGCCCACGATGCTGCCGCCGATCATGCTGCGCCGAATCGCTCCGTCTAGTCTGGCCGTGTGCCTCGCACTGTCCGCCACGTGCACCGCTGCGCAGAGCGTCGACAGCGGTTGGATTCTCAATGCACTGGCAAGACCGGCGCCGATGCGTACCGAGTTTGTCGAAGTGCGCGAATCGCCGCTGCTGAAACAGCCGCTGCGGATGGCGGGGGAATACCGTCGCCCGCGCGAAGACACGCTGGTGCGCGAAGTACGCGCGCCCTACGCCGAAACCACCACGCTGCGGGCCGGGCAGGCCAGCATCGCCCGCAACGGTAAGCCGCCGCGCACGTTTTCGCTGTCGCGGGCGCCGGAGCTCGCCAGTCTGCAGAGCAGCTTCGGCGCGCTGCTCGCGGGCGATCGCGCGCAGATCGAACGCGCCTACCGCATCGGCGCGCAGGGCGATCGCGCGCGGTGGACGCTGACGCTCGCACCGAAAGACAACGCGCTGGCCGCACGCATTCGCGACCTCGTGCTGTACGGGCAGGGCGCTGAGCTGCGCTGTATCGAAACAAGGCCCGTGAAAGGCCAGCTGCAGCGGACGCTGCTGGCCAGTGCGGCGCTGGCGGTGAAGGCGAATACCGATGCGGATGCCCTGCAGGCGCTGTGCCGGAATGGCGTGAAGTGAGAATGATGCGTGATCCGGACTTTGTGGAAGCGACGGTTTTTAACAGCCCGATGGCTGGTCAAGTCGCGATTAGCCGACAAAAGCAGAGCATCGCGGCGTCCGCCGCTCCCACGGAGTCCTTGATGTGGTGTGTGGCATGACCGCCACGCGCCGCACCGTGCTCGCGCTCATCTGGCTGATCGTGCTGATCGGGGCCGGTGTGTTGATCAGCGAACGTCTGCAGGTCA
>JANOXT010000278.1:0-5798 GCA_031418555.1 Lysobacterales bacterium
ATCACCCAGTACAAGAGCCACAGTCTGCTGCGCCATCTGCAGCGCGGGTGGGCCTTTTTGCGGCCAGAAATGAATGAGTTTGTCGACCTGCTGCCGGCGCAGCAGCGCAAGGACGAAGAGTCCTGGTATCGCGGCACGGCCGATGCGGTGTATCAGAATCACGACATTCTGGAAGACTACGGCGCGGACTACGTGGTGGTGCTGGCCGGCGACCACATCTACAATATGAACTATGCGGTGATGCTGGCCGACCATGTGGCGCTGGGCCGCGAGTGCACGGTGGGCTGCATCGAAGTGGATCGCGAGGAGGCCAAATCCTTCGGGGTGATGGCGATCGATGCGGACCGCAATATCACCGCGTTCGTGGAGAAACCCGACGATCCGCCGGAGCTGCCCGGCAAGCCCGGCCGCTCGCTGGCCAGCATGGGCATCTATATTTTCAACGCGCGCTTTCTGTACGACGAGCTGGAGCGCGATCTGGCCGATCCGTCGTCCAGTCACGACTTCGGCAAGGACATCATTCCGCGCGCGGTCAAGCTGGGGCAGGCGGCGGCGCATCCGTTCGAACTCAGCTGCGTGGGCAACCGCAAGGGCGCCGAGCCGTACTGGCGCGATGTGGGGACGATCGATGCGTATTGGGATGCGAACATCGACCTGACCGCTACCGATCCGATGCTGGACATGTACGACCGGCGCTGGCCGATTTCGACCTATCAGCCGCAGCTGCCGCCGGCGAAGTTCGTGCACAACCAGAACGACCGGCGCGGCATGGCCATCGAGTCGCTGGTGTCTGGCGGCTGCATCGTGTCGGGATCGATCTTCCGCAGCGTGCTGTTCTCGCAGGTGCGCGTGCATTCGTATTCGACGGTGAACTGGAGCGTGCTGCTGCCCAACGTAACCGTGGGCCGCGGCGCGCGGCTCAATCGGGTGGTGATCGACCGCGGCTGCCATATCCCCGACGGCATGGTGATCGGCGAAGACGCCGAAGCCGATGCGCGCCGCTTCCTGCGCAGCGAAAACGGCATCACGCTGGTCACTGCGGCGATGCTGGCCGCTGCGGTGGCGCAGAACCGCGACGACCTGCGCGACGACATGCGCGATGACGTTCGGGCATGAAGGTGCTGCATGTCGCGGCGGAAGTGTTTCCGCTGGTGAAGACCGGTGGCTTGGCCGATGTGGTCGCCGCGCTGCCGCCCGCGCTGGCCGCCGCCGGTGCCGATGTGCGCCTGCTGCTGCCCGGTTTGCCGGCAATTCTGGAGGGAATCCTGGATGCTGTGCTGCCCGGCGGGCCGCCGATCGAGATCGGTGCGTGCTTCGGCGCGGCGCGGGTGCGGGTGCTTCGCGGGCGTATGCCGCACACGCAACTGCCGGTGTATGTGATCGATGCGCCGCTGCTGTTCGGCCGCGCAGGCGGGCCGTATCAGGCGCCGGATGGCGGCGAGTGGCCGGACAATCTGCAGCGCTTCGCATTGCTCGGTTGGGTGGCCGCGCAGCTGGGTGCGGGCGCATTGGATGATGGATGGGCGCCCGACGTGGTGCACGCCCACGACTGGCATGCGGCGATGAGCTGCGCCTATCTGCATGCCCACCCCGGGCGCGCGGTGCGCTCGGTGTTCAGCGTGCACAACTTGGCGTATCAGGGCCTGTTTCCGCTGCAGGATCACGCCCAGCTTGGGCTGGCGTCTGCTTTCATGTCGCCCGCCGGCCTGGAGTTTCACGGGCAGTTGTCTTTCATCAAGGCCGGGCTGGTGTTCGCAGATCGCGTCACCACGGTCAGCCCCAGCTATGCGCGCGAAATCGAAACGCCCGAGTTCGGCTGCGGCGTGGACGGCGTGCTGCGCGCGCGCAGGCATCCGGTGGAGGGCATCCTCAACGGCATCGACACCGAGGTGTGGAACCCCGCCACCGATGCGGCGATTCCCGCGCAATACAGCGCCGCGGCCATGGCGGGTAAAGCGCTATGCAAGGCCGCGCTGCAGGCGGAAACCGGACTCGCGGTGGATGCGAATGCGCCGCTGTTCGTTGCGGTGAGCCGGCTGTCGTCGCAGAAGGGATTGGACCTGCTGCTGGCCGCACTGCCGGCATTGGTCGCGCAGGGCGCGCAGCTGCTGCTGCAGGGCAGCGGCGACCCCGCGCTGGAATTGGCGTACGCGCGCTGTGCCGCCGAATACGCCGGCCGCGTGGGCGTGCTGATCGGCTATGACGAAGACCGCGCGCATCGCTTGATCGCTGCCGGCGATTTCATCGTGGTGCCGTCGCGCTTTGAACCCTGCGGCCTGACCCAACTCTACGGTTTGCGCTACGGCACCCTGCCGGTGGTGCGCCGGGTCGGCGGCCTGGCCGATACCGTGGTCGATACGCACGCTGCGACGATCCGCGCCGATACCGCGACCGGCTTTACTTTCGATGCCGCAACGCCGCAGGCGCTGGCCGATGCGATGCAGCGCGCGATCACAACCCTGCGCACGCCCGCCCTGCACCGGCAGATCCAGCAACGCGCGATGGCGCAGGATTTTTCCTGGGCCGGACCTGCGCAGCGCTATCTGGCGCTGTATGCGGATGCGTGACCACCTGATGGACGACGCACGGCAGATCGCTGTCGTCGTACACCGCAGCCATACACCGAGATAACAATGAAGATCGAACGCATTCCCACCGCACCGATCGCCGGCATGAAGCCGGGCACCAGCGGTCTGCGCAAGAAGGTAACGGAATTCGCGCACGGCCACTATCTGCATAATTTCGTGCAGTCGGTGTTCAACGCAGTGCGGCCCGCAGGCGGCTTCGATGGGCTGACGCTGGTGATCGGCGGCGACGGGCGCTACTACAACACCGACGCGATCCAGATCGTGATCCGGATAGCGGCGGCGAACGGTTTTGCGCGGGTGCTGGTGGGCGCAGGCGGCATTCTGTCGACGCCGGCGGCCTCGTGCGTGATCCGCAAACACGGCGCATTCGGCGGTTTGATTTTATCGGCCAGCCACAATCCGGGCGGGCCCGACGGCGATTTCGGCATCAAGTTCAACGCCGCCAACGGCGGGCCGGCGTCGGAGACCATCACCGACGCCATCTATTCGCAGACGTTGGCGATCGATGCTTACGACATCGTCACCGATGCGCCGCTGATTGATCTGACGCAGATTGCCTGCCACATGTTGGGCGGGATGCGCGTGGAGGTGATCGACCCGGTCGCCGATTATCTCGAGCTGATGCGCGGCCTGTTCGATTTCGATGTGCTGCGTGCGTGGTTCGCCAGCGGTCATCGGCTCGCGTTCGATGCGATGCACGCCGTGACCGGCCCGTATGCGCATGCGATTTTCGAGCGCGAACTGGGCGCGCCCGCCGGCACCGTGCGCAACGGCACGCCGCTTCCGGATTTCGGCGGCCATCATCCGGACCCGAATCTGGTCCACGCCAAGGAGCTGCTCGATCTGATGATGGGCCCGCACGCGCCCGATCTTGGCGCGGCCTCCGACGGCGATGGCGACCGCAACCTCATCATCGGCCGCGGCATTTTCATCGCGCCCTCGGATTCGCTGGCGATGCTGGCGGCCAACGCGCCGTTGGCGCCCGCATACCGCAACGGCATCGTTGGCGTGGCGCGTTCCATGCCCACCAGCGGCGCAGTTGATCGCGTCGCCGCGCGGCTCGGCATTCCCTGCTTCGAAACGCCAACCGGCTGGAAGTTTTTCGGCAACCTGCTGGACGCCGGGCGCATCACCTTGTGCGGCGAAGAAAGCGCCGGTACCGGCTCGGACCATGTGCGCGAAAAAGACGGCGTGTGGGCGGTGCTGCTGTGGCTGTCCATCCTCGCCAGCCGCGACTGCAGCGTGCAGCAGATCGCGGAGCAACACTGGTCGACCTATGGCCGCAACTACTACACGCGCCACGATTATGAAGAGATCGACACCGCCACTGCGCAGGCGCTGATGCAATCGCTGGGCGCAAAGTTGGAAGGCCTGGCCGGTCAACGCTTCGGCGACCGCACGGTCGCGCTGGCCGACGACTTCAGCTACACCGATCCGGTCGACGGCAGCGCCTCCCACCATCAAGGCCTGCGGGTGATCTTCGACGACGGCGCGCGCATCGTCTATCGGCTGTCGGGCACCGGCACCAGCGGCGCGACGCTGCGGGTCTATATCGAGCGCTACACCGACGACCGCACGCAGCTTGCGCAGGACACACAAATCGCACTGGCCGACTTGATCGCACTGGCCGATGGCTTCGCGGAGCTTCGCCAGCGCACCGGGCGTCTTGAGCCTGATGTGGTGACTTGAAAAAATCTCCGTTCACGCGCGATTTTCCTTCGCATAATTCCGGTTCAAAATGCGTAGTAGCCCTCTGAGTGATCAGCTAGCCGTCATCTCGAATTTTTTAACAGCCTGTTGATACTGTCAACCTGCTTAACTGAATGGGATTAGGCTATCTCTGACGCTTTCAACAGCAAAAAAAAGCAGAAGAAAGCATCAGGTGTGCTCGAATACACCTGATGCTCTTAATCGATATTTTGAAGCAATTACTTTAAAGCGATCACATGGCAATTTCCCAATGATAGCCATTGCATACGTAGCGATAGACAGTATTGCTGGGCCATATTCCGACAAACAGATAAACGTCGGCGCCCGCCATGCTTTCGTCGCAGACTGCGCCGGCCTGTTCATCGGACAGCACAAACGGAACTGCATGGGCTGAAGTGGCAGCGCCCAACGCGAGGGTGCAGGCCGCGAGGGACATGATCGTGGATGTTTTCATCGTGTGTTCTCCAACTGCAGTGATGCCGGACGAGCCTGGATTAACAGGATGCGTCGCGGCTCGTATCCGCCGCATCCTTTCGTGAGGATACATGCGAAGATCGCTCGGCTGCACAACGCATTGAATGCTTTCGAACTATGGTGGCGCAGCATAAACCTGGAGATCACCGCATGAGCCGCATCGTCACCCGATTCGACAAAACCAGCACTGCCGATGATGTCGCGGCGGGAATGGATCTGCGCGGACACAATGCCATCGTCACCGGCGCCGCGTCGGGTATCGGCATCGAAACTGCACGTGCCCTGGCCCGCGTCGGCGCAGCGGTCACGCTGGCGGTGCGCGATGTCGAGGCCGGGTGTCGGGTCGCCGACGATATCGCGCGCGACACCGGCAACGTCCAGCTGCAGGTCGCGGCGCTGGACCTGCTGGACCACGCGTCCATTGCCGCATTTGTGGCGCAGTGGCGCGGCCCGCTGCATCTGCTGATCAACAACGCCGGCATCATGGCCTGCCCGCAGAGCCGCACGCACGAAGGTTGGGAACTGCAGTTCGCGACCAATCATCTGGGCCACTTCGCTCTCGCGCTTGGGCTGCATCGTGCACTGGCCGCAGCCAACGGCGCGCGCATCGTCTCGATCAGCTCCAGCGGTCATCTGGCTTCGCCCGTGGTGTTCGACGACCTGCACTTCGAGCGCCGTGCCTACGACCCGTGGAAAGCGTATGGCCAGTCTAAAACCGCAAATGTGCTGTTCGCCGTGGAAGCCACCGCGCGCTGGTCGGACGACGGTATCGTCGCCAACGCGCTGATGCCAGGCGGCATCATGACCAACCTGCAGAAGCACGTATCGCAGGCGACCAAGGACAAATGGATCGAACTGGAAAAAGCCGGCATTATTTTTTTGAAGACACCGCAGCAGGGCGCCGCTACGTCTCTGGTCGCCGCAGTCGCACCGGAGCTCGCCGGCATCGGCGGGCGCTATCTGGAAGATTGCAACGAAGCGGACATCGTTGAAAACGATGCTCCCGCTGATCGCGGCGTACGCCGA
>JANOXT010000279.1:0-8214 GCA_031418555.1 Lysobacterales bacterium
GACGACGACCGATGCATCGCCGGTAGCGACGCCGGAGCCGGCGAACGCGCGGCCCATGGCCTTGACGCTGTTCTCTTTCAGCTGGAAGCCCGAGGCCTGGGCTTGGCCGCTGACGGCGATTGCGCCAGCGATGCCGAGCGCTAGTGCCGACAGCTGGATGAAACGATTCTGGGTTTGCATTGTGCTTGCGTCTCCATGGACAGGATGATGGTTCGCGCCGCGCGACCGGGCACATACCCCTGCCCGTGCGCTCCTGCCGGGAGCCCCCTCCCGACCTACGACGCCGCAGGCACTATACCTTGGCTGTTAACTCAAAGCTAACAAGCGGCATTTTCGAGCGGCCCGTGCTTTCATGCTCATTGACCATGTTTCCGCGATGCTTCGACGCCATGTTCGTTCAGCTTCCCACCCGCCAAAAATCCGGACTGCGCTGGGCGACCCCACTGATGTTCGCCACGCTGTGGCTGGCGTATCTCTGGGCCAGCACGCGGCCGGAGGCGACCCAGCAGGCGCTGCTGCAGGACTGGGGCGCGCTGACCGGAGATTCGGCAGCGGCGGACACCTGGTGGGCGCTGTGGAGTGATCAACGCTGGCTGCGCCTGTTCACCGCCATGTTTCTCCATGCGGACTGGGCGCATCTGTTGGGCAACCTGGTATTTCTGCTGATCTTCGGTCTGCCTGCGGAGCGCACCATGGGGCCATGGCGCTTCCTGGCACTGTTCCTTCTGGGCGGGACGATCGCCAATCTGGCCGCTGTCTTCATGATCGGCACGCCCGAACGGCTGATCATCGGCGCCAGCGGAGCGGTATCGGCGGTCATCGGCGCCTACCTGGCACTGTTCCCCCGCGCCAAGCTTGGCGTGGTGGTGCCGCTGGGCCTGTTCCTCGAATTCATCCGCGCGCCCGCTTCGCTGCTGATCGGCGTCTGGGCGGTGCTGCAGGTGGTATTCGCCTATATCGGCCCGGCCTTCGGCGCAGTGGCCTGGAGCGCGCATATCGCCGGCTTTCTGTTCGGCGTGGTGTTTGCCTTGTTTGCGCGTGCGGCGATCGCCCGTCGACTGCGCCACAGCCGCGGCTACTGAACCGGCGCGATGCCAGCGCTTACAATTCCCCCATGGCCAAGACGCTCTACAAAATCACATTCATCAATCACGGCAAGCTCTATGCGCTGTATGCGCGACGCGTCAACAGCGGCAGCCTGTGGGGTTTCACCGAAGTCGCAGACCTCGTCTTCGATCTGCACGAAGGCCTCGTCGTCGATCCCACCGAAGAACGGCTGCGCGAGGAATTCGGCGATACCCGCGTCCTGCACCTGCCGATGCAAAGCATCGTGCGCATCGAGGAAGTCGAAAAGAAAGGGCAATCCGCGATCCGCGATGCCACCAGCGGCGAGAACGTAGTGTCGGCGTTCCCGATGCCCGCAAAACCGCGCTGAGCCACAGCCGACCGCTCGTCGGAACAGCGACTGTCAGTCAAGCCAATGAACAACCAGACAACATCCACAGGCCTAGCGTTTGGCTCAGCGCACCAGCACGCATTCCCAGATTTGATCTCCGGCCCGATGGCCATGACGAGGAGTCCGTCGATGAACGCTTATGCCCTGCTCCCCTGCGTACTGATCTGCAGCGCACTGTCCGCGCCTGCCGTCGCTCGCGACGATATCGTGTTCGTCCCGCTGCGTAGCTACGAAGAAGTGCCCGCGGTTTCCTCTACCGCGCATGGGTCTTTCAAGGCGCGCATCCGCGAAGCATCGGGCACCATCGAATATGAGCTGTCGTATCAGGGACTTCAGGGCGATATCCGTCAGTCGCACATCCATTTCGGGCAGCGCAGCGTCAACGGCGGGATCAGCGTGTTTCTCTGCCAGACCCCGACCAACGTCGACCCGACCGGACTGGCGCCACCCTGCGGCGCATCGCCCGCCACCGTGACCGGAACACTGACTGCCGCCAATATCATCGGGCCAGCAGGTCAAGGCATCGCAGCCACCGAATTCGCGGAGCTGGTGAAAGCGATCCGCGCAGGCCTGGCGTATGTCAACGTGCATTCCAGCCTCTTCCCCGGCGGCGAAATCCGCGGCCAGGCGCGCGGTTCCGGACACGACCACGACAGGGACTGAGTGCGGGGTCGCTGCACCACCTCCTTTGATTCCGCCGTCGCGCCGGTGCATTCCGGCGCGACGACGATTCACTGGAGACTCACGCGCTTACGATTGTCCAAAGACACGCGATCGATCAGCTTGTTGTACGGGTCGAAGCCGGCCTCGTACGGTTCCGTATCCACCACCACGGTCAGCTTCGGCTGTCCGTTGGTGATGCGATGGCGCTTGAGATACAGCACCTTTTCATCGGCTTCCTCTCCCGATGGGCCGCGCGCAAAGACGCCGACTTCGATCCAGTCGTCGAGTTTTCCGGGCGCCTCTTTACCCTTGCCATCGGCGTAAAGCTTGGCGGCATGCAGATCGAGGACGACCTCGTACTTGCCATCCGCGCGCTTTTTCGCGGTCGCCGTTTCGACCCGGTTATCGTAGAAGCTGATCTTTTCGAACAGGTCGGCGATCAGCGCACTGTGATCCGGGCCGGCCTCGGCGCGGATGTAATCCAGCAGCTCGGCCGATGTGGCATACGGCGGCTGCTGATAGCCTTTGTCCTGCAGGAATGTCTTCAGCGCACGATTCAATACGTCCTCGCCGATCTCATCGCGCAGCCGGTAGAACACCAGCGACGCCTTGCGGTAGTGGACATAAGGTTGATTCTCGACTCGATACAGCGGCAGCTCTTCGACGATCTCGCCGCCGCGCCCGGACAGATAGCTGTCCAGTTCGTACTTCAGGAACTGCCGCATCTTGCTGCGCCCATATTCCTTTTCCATCACCATCAGCGCCGAATACTGCGACAGCGATTCAGACAGTACGGTCGCCCCCTGCACGTTGGCGCCAATGACCTGATGCGCCCACCACTGGTGCGCGATTTCGTGCGCGGTGATGTAAAAAACGTAATCGATCGCATCCTTGTCGCGGAGATCGGCAATGAAGCCTACCGACTCGGAATACGGAATCGTATTGGCGAAGCTCTGCGCAAAACTGGCATAGCCCGGAAACTCGATGATCCGCACCTGACGATGCTGATATGGCGTGAAGTTTGCCTCGTAATAAGCCAGCGACTTCTGCACCGCCTCGATCATCCGGTCGACGTTGTACGCGTGCTTGGCGTCGTAGTAGATTTCAATCGGAATGCCTTTGTACTTGCCCTTTTTGACCTGCCAGCGGGCCGAAAGATAGGAATAGAAATTGTGCATCGGCCGGTCCATCGCATAGCTGAAGCAGCGGCGGCCGTCGCGCATGAACTCCTTCTGCAGATAACCGGGCGACAGCGCGATCTGATCCGGCGCGGTGCAGATGGTGGTCTTGAAATCGATCCAGTCCGCATCGTCGGTGAGATAGGTATTGGCGCGCGCGGCCTGATCTTCCAGCTTCGGCATGCGCCGCGGCTCGCCGAGCTTGCGCTTGCGGCGCTCGTTGCGGTCCTGGATTTCGGCGCTGTCGTTGTATCCGAACGTCGGAAAGATCGTATTGTTGAAGAACGTTCCGTTGTCGACGATCTGGCTCTGCGCGGTGCCATTGGTGATGCCCTTGGGCGATATTTCGACCTTGAACACGATGTTCCGCTCGACGCCGGGCAGCAAAGGCTCTTTCAGTCTGTAGATCCGGTAGCCCAGCGCCTTGTCGTGCTTGATCAATGACGCGCCACCCATGTCGATGCTGACCAGCGACTTGTCGTCTGCCATGCCAACATGCAGTTCGGTGATCGGCTTGGCGTACGGGTTGCGGACGCGATACGTGCCGCTTGCGCGCATCGTCTGGGTTTCGGGGCGCAGATCGACCTCGACCTGGGTCGCCAGAATCTTCGGTTGCTGCAGATTCTTGTACTGCTTGTACTCGCGCTCGTACTTGGCCTGCAGGTCGAGGGTTTCGTCGGGAGACAGATACTCGTTGCGGATGTTGGTATTCCAGAACAGATAGCCGCCAGCCGCGACGAAAGCCAGGGCCGACAGCGCAGTGGCGACACCCAAAGGACCGCTCAGACGCTGACGCGCGAGACGCAGACGTTCGCGCATGCTGCCGCCGACGCCGCGCACCCATAGCGCTGCGGACAGCAGCAGCAACACCAGCAGGAATAATCCCCAGTACGCCTGGAACCACAGCTGCCCTTTCAGGAAATGGCCGTAACCGTTCATATCGGAATATGGCGCATTCGGCGCGCTGGCGTAATTGTAGAGATTGTGGGTGAAATCCAGCGTACCCAGCACGATCTGACCGATCAGTACGAGTATCAACAAGGCGTAGCCGATATATTTGTTGTTGGTGAATACCTGAAAGCACAGGGCGAGGCCGCCCATCAGCACGAAGATCAAACTGTTGACCGCCAGCGTCTTGGCATAGACCGCCAATTCCAGCTGTGCATGCCCTTTGCCCAGCTGGATCAGCATCGCGACGATGCTGCCCAGCAGCTGAAAGCAGACGATGACCGCAATGAGCGCACAGAACTTGGCCGTCAGCGGCACCCAGTTCGGCACCGGCATGGCGTCGGTCACCTCATGGATCTTGACACCGCGTTCCTTGGCGACCAGTTCGCCTGCGTAGAACAGCACGATGATGATCAGCACGAAGCTGTAGGCGCCCTGCAGCGCCTGCAGCATCTGCGAGGTCACCGGATGGATCGCGGTGTCGTACTGGGTCTGCGCGAAAATCGCGCTGGGGATGAAGTTCGCGATCGCGAACAGCAGCATGACGATGAACGGAACGCCGCGCAGAACGCCGAGCGTATCGAACCGCAGCTGGCGCAGAAACTGGGCAACACCCGTGGATGGTCCGAAAGACGGCGAAACTTTCGGCAACTGCCTGGCGGCAGAGGCCGGCGCAGCGACCGTCTCCGCAGACGTTGCAAGGATGTTCTTTCGGCGCCAGCCGCGCGCCGTGCCGCTGCGCTCGGTCTTGAACAGTGCGAAACACGCCGCGAACAGCGCCAGCGCGATCCCGGTCCAAAGTGCGCGATTGGCGAGCAGGTAGCCCGTGATCGCCGGCAGTTCGGTGTTGCGTTGTTCGGCCGCCCAGTAACGGATCGTACGACTGAAGGCGCGCAAGCCCAAAGGCTCGGCCAAGGTGGCGATCCAGACATTGTCCAGATCCCGCAGCAGCACTGCGCTGACGCCGTAGAGAACGAAGAAGCCGAGCACGCCGATATACACCCAGAGGATGCTGCGGGTGACGATCGCCAGCAGCGACAGCAGCGCGGCGGTGAACAGCAGATTGGGCAGCACGATGACCGCGAACGTCCACACATACGGATATAGTGAAACCGGCCCGAGACGCTTCGCGTCGAGCCACGGCATGAACTGGGCGATGAAGATGCCCAGCGCGATCAGCGCATAGATCAGCAGGCAACCGATCATCGCGGCGATGATCCGGCCGGCGACGTAATCGCGGCGTTTGATCGGGCTGGCGAAAATCAACTCGGCGGTGCCCTGTTCGAAATCGCGCAACAGCGCGCCGTTGATCGACATCGCGATGAACAGAATGCCGAGCAGGGTGAACAGCGCCATGAACTGCGCCACGATCATCGGCGCATTGCGGTAAACGTTGCCGACCGAGCCGCCAAGGATGATCACGTCGGTCGACGCGGCGCCGAATGCGAGCGCCGCGAACAGCGCACCCATCAGCCACAGCAGCGGCGAGCGAAGCTGCTGACGCAGCTCGAAACGCAGGAACTCGAACATGGCGTGATCCTCAGGCGGCTTTGGCGTGCTGGCGGAGGCGCTGGAAATACACGTCCTCAAGATCCGGCGCGACTTGTTCGAAGCCCTCTTCAGGGCGTTCTGCGCTGAAGACGTGGATGACCGGATTGCCGGCGACCAGACGCGTCGACAGCAGCGTGAAGGTCTGTTCATAGCGCTTGAGATCGACCTTCTGGACCTGCTTGCGCCAGACCTGGCTTTCGAGCGCTGAGATGGCATCCATCGGCCGGCCGGTCAGCAGCACCTTGCCTTTGTTCATGATCGCCATGGTCGGGCACAGATCGGTCACGTCTTCGACGATATGCGTCGACAGGATCACCGCCACGTTCTCGCCGATCTCGGCGAGCAGATTGAGAAAACGGTTGCGCTCCTCCGGATCGAGGCCTGCGGTGGGCTCGTCGACGATGACCAGCCGCGGATTGCCCAGCAGCGCCTGGGCAATGCCAAAGCGTTGGCGCATACCGCCGGAGAAACCACCAAGCTTGCGCTTGCGTACGTCCCACAGATTCACCTGCTGCAGCAGGCCGTCGACCACTTCACGCCGCTGTTTGCGATCGGTCAAACCTTTGAGCACCGCGAAGTGTTCGAGCAGGTCCAGCGCGCTGACTTTCGGATACACGCCGAAATCCTGCGGCAGATATCCCAGCTGCCGCCGCACTGCGTCTTTGTCCCGCAGCACGTCAATGCTGCCGCCGCTGCCATTGTCGAGCGTCGCGGTGCCGCTGTCGGCTTCCTGCAGCGTAGCGAGCGTGCGCATCAGCGAGGATTTGCCGGCGCCGTTGGGACCCAGCAGACCGAACATGCCGCGCGGAATATCCAGCGTTACGTGATCGAGTGCATGCACGCCATTGGCGTAGGTTTTGCTGAGATCGCGGATGGCGAGCATGGTGGAATCCCCGGATGCGTGGCCCGCGAAGGCGAGCCGAACGCAACCATCCTAGGGACAAGGCCGGCGCTGCGGACGGGCCAAGAGTCATTCATGACCTTTGGCCCAGAGCGCCGCAGCGAACGTTTCATTACGTGCGCACGCGTCTGTTCAGCGGCGGTCGACGGTGGCCGGCAAACTGGCGACCTGCTTTTTCAGCACCGCCAGCGCGGCGGCGATCGGCGCGTCGCCTTCAAGCACATCGCCGATGCCGACGCCCGAGGTTTCCTGTTCGCCGCGGAGATGTCCGGGCAGCGCCGCTTCGGAAATGATGCCGCCGGACGATGCCGCTTTGATGCCGCCATCGGGTTTGAGGACGACATCGGGATCGATGCCTCGCGCCTGGATCGACTTGCCGCTGGGCGTGTAATAGCGCGCGGTGGTGAGTTTGACCGCATCGCCGTTGTCCAACGGCAGCACGGTCTGCACCGAACCCTTGCCGAACGTGCGGCTGCCGACGATCTGCGCGCGCCGGTTGTCGCGCAGCGCGGCGGCCAGCACCTCCGATGCGCTGGCCGACCCCGCATCCACCAACACCACGACCGGGGCGGCGCGCATGCGGTCGCCGGGCGTCGCGTTGAACGTTGCGTCGGCAACCGGATTGCGGCCGCGCGTGCTGACGATGCCGCCTGTTTCCAACAGGTCGTCGGCGATCTGCACCGCCGATGTCAACAGGCCGCCGGGGTTGCTGCGCAGATCCAGCACCAGCCCGCGAAGCGTTTTGCCCGCGCCGGCCTGCGCCTGCAGCGCGTCGAGCTGATGTTCGAAATCGTTGGCGGTATCGGCCTGGAACGCGCTGACCCGCACGTACGCATATCCAGGTTCCAGCATCCGGCTGCGCACGCTGCTGATGCGGATGGTTTCGCGTTGGACGGTGATGTCGAGCGGCTTTTTGGCGGTTTCGCGCTGCACGGTGAGCACCGTCTTGCTGCCCGGCTCGCCGCGCAGCGGATTGCTGTCGATCTGATCGGGCGTGAGCGGTTTGCCGTCGATCGCGATGATGACGTCTCCGGGCTTGATGCCCGCACGCGCGGCCGGCGTGTCGTCGATCGGCGCGATCACCAGGATGGTGCCGTCGGGCTGCTGCTGCACTTCCACGCCGATGCCATCGTAGGCGCCGCTGGTGTCCTGGTCGAAAGCCTCGGCATCGCTGCGGACGAGATACGCGCTGTGCGGATCGAGATCCAGCAGCAGGCCGCGGATCGCGGCCTGCATCAGCTTGCGGTCGTCGACAGGCTCCACGTAGCCGTATTTCACCGCATTGAAAACACTCACATAACGGCGGATTTCTTCCAGCGGCACTTTGCTGGCGTCTTCTTTACGCACGACAGCAGCAGGTTTCGCTTCTCCCGCCGCCGTGGGCGGCGCTGGTGGAGCAGGCGCTTGTGCAGGAGGGACTTGCTGGGCCCAGGTCACGCCACATGCGCATAGACAGCTCAGCGCCAAGAGGCGGCTGGAATATCTGCCAGACAGGGGCGGGAAGGGCTGGGTATGGC
>JANOXT010000280.1:0-2480 GCA_031418555.1 Lysobacterales bacterium
TGGATCCAGCTGCAGGGCGTATTGGTGACGGTGGCCCTGTCCGGCGTGGTGTCGCTGGTCGCGTTCACGCTGGTGAAATACACGATCGGTCTGCGCGTCAACGAAGACGCCGAGCGCGAAGGTCTGGATATCGCATCGCACGGCGAAGCGGCTTACGAGCATTGATCTGGTTGCATTCAGAAGCGGGGCGTGTGCCCCGCTTCGTTGCATGCTTATGCGAACGTCATATAACGCGCGACGCTTTGTTCATTGCTTACCAATACGGCCGCATGCTGTCAGAGATCGACACGTAGCCGAAGCAGTTGCCGGTGCCCTGCACCGATGAGGAGGCATATAAGTTATGCGAAAAGTTCGGGCCACTGTAGATGTACCCGGTCCCCACAGATACTGAACTGAAACCTATGGAACTAGGCGACACCGACTGTGCGTTATATGCGTTGTATACGAGCGCGTCGGCGAAAAGCGAAACAGACGGCGGCACATTGAATGGCCTGTTGACGTAGCCGCTCGCAGCAGCGCCAGCGCGGGCGAAATAGGGATTCAAAGTGCCGTTGCCGCGGTCCAGATAATATTCCGTGGCCGCGTAAATCTCGACAAAGCCGCTGTACCAGGTGGGGCGAGGGCTGTTATACGGCCAGTAGCTGCAGGAGATCGAGGTGTAGATACGAAATTTTTCCTCGTCGCTACTGGCTATCTGCATACGTAACTGTGCGTAGCGTGTCTTCTGTTCCTCCAGTTTCTGGATATGCGCGTCATTATCCGTTTTTGCGCTGCTCGATTTCGGCAGCTCCGCTGAGCGCGCGCGCAGTGCGTTCAAATCGTAGTTGAGACCGGCTTCGCCGATCGTGACGACTTTGCCTGCCAGGTCGCCACCTATGATCTGGTACACGCCTGGGCCGACTTGTTCGATAAGACCGGTGTAATCGCGGACGAACTGCGCTTCGCTTTCGATTCTTAAACTGTCAGTGGCCAGTGCGTTGCCGGCGAAAGCGACGCTTGCGATGGCCGTAATCGATAAAATCTTCATAACTAGACAGTACTCCTGTTGATTGGCCCACATGGATGAATGGTCTGCGGGGTCGACACAGGGGATGATGCCCCAGCGAACACCCACGAAGTCCCATGGCGGTGGGGCTCAGATCAGTCAGCGGAATGCGGAGGAAAACAGGATCAGATGCGTCGATATCGCGCCGTATGGCGAAACGGCTCACGAGTACTGCGCTCGCTTCGATTAAACGCGGAAACGCAAGCAGAACAGCTCAGGCATATTTCCTGGCTGTTCTGTTTTCTGTTCTTGTTCTCTTGCGTACGACAGAAAGCCACTACGGATCGAAATCGGCACGTAGGCCTTCGAGCCGCTGTCCGCATGGACGATAGGGTGTCCGGCTCCGTGCATCCCCTTGATGGTCATGTCCGCGATAATCGAAGTATCTTCAATCGGCAGTGCGCGCGTTACCTTCGGTGACACCTCGCCAGTATCGATATGGCGAAGTGTCAGCGCAGGGTCAAGGCACTGCGAGCGTTTTTTCGGGCAGTTCCACGGATAGCTCAGTGCTGTTGACGTCCACGCGGAAATTGCCGCCGTAGGGCAGGCCGCCGATCGGGGCGTTGTAATCCAGCAAGCCCATCTTGAGCGCATCGGCCCACTGCCTTGGCAGCGCGGTCGAGTAGATCACGTCATTGGCTTTGACACCGATCACAGCCTGCCTGATCTGGCCCAGCACTTCCATCGTTGAATCGACGTAGTAGAGGGAGACTGTGGACGCGCTGGGTTTGGACTCGGATGGTTGTTGTGCGTGCTGGGTCCAGCGCAGTGCGAGCGGGGTGTTGCCGCCCGCAGCGGTCAGCGGTATTTCGGCGACCACACGATCGACAGTGACGGATTCGCCAGTACCGTCGTTAACGCGCGCGCGCGATTCGATCACCTGGACGATAGGCCCTGAGAGGCGCTGCACTTTCCGCACGCGATACAGGCTCGACAGCGGCCAGCCGCTGGCGGTCAGCCCACGGTCCTGCGCGAAGTCCAGCTGCGCCACGTCCATCCAATCGCCGCTGTTGAGCAGCGGTGCATTGTCGATAGTGAAATCGAGCCGGTACGACAGGTTGAGACCATTGACTGCGCTCGTTGGGATTTCCGGAAGCACGACAGTGCCGACGCCGTGGATCGGCGAGAGATTGGGAGTCATTAAAATAATGCCGTTCGAGGTGTTGCTTGCGGGAACCGCGATTCGATCCCTGCACTTTCCGGCAGTCAACTCGTTGACGATATAGGGGGCGCCGTCCATGAAATAGCTGATCTGGAACCATGCGGGCGTGCCGGGCGTTGCGACGGCCTCAGCCTGTGAACTCAGTTGGATAGGGGGTCTCGGGCACGGCGGAAACGCCAAGGCAGCCGGTGCCCAAGCAAACAGCAGTACCATCGGGAAGATGCGTTTGATCATGTGACTCTCCAAGCGTTTGGATTCAATGCAGGGTATGGA
>JANOXT010000281.1:0-5550 GCA_031418555.1 Lysobacterales bacterium
CCTTGACGCCGGCGACGGCGGCTATCGCGTCGAATATGAGTTGTTCGATATCGTCAAGAACCGCCTGCTTGCGTTCGCGCTCACCGCCCGCGCCAACGCGATGCGCGACGTGTCGCATCAGGTCGCCGATGCCATCTATGAAAAGATCACCGGCGTGCGCGGCGCGTTTTGGACCCGCATCGCCTATATCACCGCGTCCGGCTTGGGCAAGGACACCCGCTATGCGCTGATGGTCGCCGATGCGGACGGCTACAACCCGCAGACCGTGGTCCGCTCCGACAAGCCGCTGCTGTCGCCGGCATGGAGTCCGGACGGACGCAAGCTTGCTTACGTGAGCTTCGAACGCGGCAGCTCGTCGATCGTCATCCAGGACATCGCCACCAGCGGGCGCGAAACCGTCGCCGGCTTCAAGGGCATCAACGGCGCCCCGAGCTTTTCGCCCGATGGCCGCAAATTGGCGATGGCGCTCTCGAAAAGCGGCAACCCCGAAATCTATGTGATGGATCTGTCCAGCCGCGCCTTGACTCAAGTGACCAATCAGTTCGGCATCGACACCGAGCCGACCTGGAGCGCGGACGGCAGCCTGCTGTACTTCACTTCGGACCGCGGCGGCAAGCCGCAGATCTATCAAGTGGCAGCCGGCGGTGGCGGCGCCAGCCGCGTCAGTTTCCAAGGCAGCTACAACGCCAAGGTCACGGTGTCCTACGACGGCAAAAAGCTGGCGATGGCACAGGGCAGCGGCAGCGTGTACCGTGTCGCGATGCTCGACCGCAGCCTGGGTTCGCCGCGCTGGTCCATGCTTTCGCCGGGTTCGCTCGACGAATCGCCCAGCTTCGCGCCGAATGCCAGCATGATCCTGTACGCCGCGCGCGAAGGCCGCCGCGGCGTGCTGTACGCAGTGTCGGCCGATGCCCGCGTCCGCCAGCGTCTGGTGCTGGCCAACGGCGATGTGCGCGAGCCCGCCTGGGGCCCTTATCGCCTGCCGCGCTGATCCCACGCACCGATCCAATGTTGATGCTGCTTTCGACCCATTCCCCCGTGACTCACCCTGCGATAAAGACGAGGACCACCATGAACACGACCACCCGAGTGCTGATCACCGCGATCCTCTGCGTGACCGCCGTTGCCTGTACCAAGAAGGTGAAGGAAAACCCCGACACCTCCGCCACCGACAGCGTCAGCAGCGGTTCCACCGACACCGGTACCGGCGCGGTCACCGACAACGGCCCGGTCCGCACCGGCGCGTACGGCCCGGGCGATCTGGATACCGATGCCTGCCTGCGTCAGCGCACGGTGTATTTCGATCTGGACCAGGATGCGCTGAAGCCGGAGTTCCAGGCCATCGTTGCCTGCCACGCAAAATATCTGCGCGACCGTCCCAGCGCGCGCATGACGCTTGAATCGCACGCCGATGAACGCGGCAGCCGCGAATACAACACCGGCCTCAGCGAACGCCGAGGCAATGCGGTGTCTTCATCGGTTCAAGCCAATGGTGGTTCGGGTGGGCAGATGAGCGTGCTTGCCTATGGTGAAGAGCAGCCGACCTGCACCGATTCGAACGAAGACTGTTGGGCTCGCAATCGTCGCGTCGAAATCGCATACACCGCTAAATAATGTGATGTGACGGCATGCAGGGCATCGTTCGCGATGCCTTGCTGAGTTTACGTCCGGCCTGTGCGCGCAGCGGCCGGGCTTTTATCGAATCACTTTCCAATGGGGTCTTAACCGTTGTGATGATCAGACGCATGTCGCTGTCCATCTGCGTTCTTTTCGCGCTGGCGTTCGCCGTGCCCGCATCGGCGCAGCGCGTCAGCACGGGCGACCGTCTCACCGCGCTGGAGCAGCAACTTTCCGCGATGCGTTCGGGCAATCTGGATCTGCTCAATCAGGTCGGTGGATTGAAAACCGAAGTGCAGTCGCTGCGCGCGCAGATCGAAGAACTGCAGCAACAGGTGGAACAGCAGAAGCAGAGCGGACGCACTCAGTATCTCGATCTTGACGGCCGCCTCAACCGGCTGGAAAGCGGCGCTGCGTCTCCGGCCGCCGTGCCGGCGCCGACGGCCATCGCACCCCCAAGTCCACAGGTTCCCAGCGTGCAGGACACGCCACCGCGCGTGTATGGCGATGCCGCGACCCTGGGCAAGAGCGTCGATGAGCGCAGCGCGTACAACACCGCATTCGATGCCCTGAAGGCCGGCCGTTACGCCGAGTCCGCGCGGATGCTGCAGTCGTTTCTAGACGCGTATCCCAATGGCGCCTACGCCCCGAACGCGATGTATTGGCTGGGCGAAAGTTATTACGTCACCCAGAACTACGCGTTGGCGCAGGAACAGTTCCAGACCCTGCTGGACCGCTATCCCACCCACGACAAGGCCGCCGGCGCGCTGCTGAAAGTCGGTTTGTGCCAGTACGGCTTGCGTCAGCTCGACGCCGCCGAGGCGACGCTGGGCAGGGTCGTGGCGCGCTATCCCGGCAGTGAAGCGGCCCGCACCGCCGACGACCGTCTGCGCGCCATCCAGCTGTCGCGGGTCAGGTAATGCCCGGATAGCGCAATCTCCGGGCAGAGCGGCGCGCAGCTCTGCGGCATTAAAGGACGCGGTTAATCGTTAAAATGTCGCGATGGATACTGCCGCACCCACGCCGCCCGCCGCATCGGCGGACCGCCTCAAGATCACCGAAATCTTCCTGTCGCTGCAGGGCGAAGCCCGCGATGCAGGCTGGCCGACCGTATTCGTGCGGCTCACCGGCTGCCCGCTGCGCTGCCAGTACTGCGATACCGCATACGCGTTTTTCGGCGGAGTGTGGTGCGGCATCGATGAGATCCTGGCGGAAGTCGCCAGTTTCGGCGTGCGCCATGTCTGCGTCACCGGCGGCGAGCCGCTGGCCCAGAAGCGCTGCCTCGATCTGCTGCATCGCCTGTGCGACGCAGGCTATCGCGTATCGCTGGAAACCTCCGGTGCGATTGATGTGTCCGATGTCGACCCGCGCGTCTCGCGCGTGGTCGACATCAAGACGCCCGGCTCCGCCGAAGTCGAACGCAACCGCTGGGAGAATCTGCCGCTGCTGACTGCGCACGATCAGATCAAGTTCGTGATCTGCAGCCGCGAAGACTACGAGTGGGCGCGCGGCATCGTCGCCGAGCATCGATTGAGCGACCGCTGCGATGTGCTGTTCTCGCCCAGCAAGAGCGAAATCACCGCGCGCGATCTCGCCGACTGGATCGTGCACGACCGGCTGCCGGTGAAATTCCAGATGCAGCTGCATAAATTGCTGTGGAACGATGAGCCGGGCAAATGAAATCCGCACGCGCGCTTTACGCTGTCATTCCGATCAAGGGCGACGCCCGGTGAGAGATCTGTTGTTGGCTTCGTGAACAGCACAGACAGATCCCTCACGCCCATTCGAGATGACAAACAGGTTTTCGTGTCATCACCCCGTGTTCCATACATGCCGGTCCTCAATCCTTATCTTTGAATATATCGCCTATGAAACCCGCCGTTATTCTCGTTTCTGGAGGCATGGACTCCGCCGTCGTGCTCGCCATCGCCCGTGAGCAGGGCTTCGCGGCCCATGCGCTCAGCGTGCGCTACGGCCAGCGGCACACGTCCGAGCTCGACGCCGCCGTACGCGTGGCGGCTGCGCTGGGCGCGACCGCGCACAAGACCGTCAACGTCGATCTGCGCAGCCTCGGCGGATCGGCGCTGACGGCGGACATCGATGTTCCGGTCGACACCGACGGCCACGTCATCGGCGCGGACATCCCCGTCACCTACGTCCCGGCGCGCAACACCATCATGCTGTCGGTCGCGCTGGGCTGGGCCGAAGTGCTGGGCGCCACCGACCTGTTCTGCGGCGTCAATGCGGTCGACTACTCCGGCTACCCCGACTGCCGGCCGGAATTCATCGCCGGCTTCGAAGCGCTGGCCAACCTCGCCACCAAGGCCGGCGTCGAGGGCGCGGGCTTCCGCATCCATGCCCCGCTGATGCGCATGACCAAGGCCGATATCGTCCAGGAAGGCCTGCGTCTGGGCGTGGATTTCGCCCAAACCGTTTCCTGCTACCAGGCCGATGCCGAGGGCCGCGCCTGCGGCCACCGCGACGCCTGCCGGCTCCGCGCCGAAGGATTCGAGGCCGCCGGCATCCCCGATCCCACCCGTTATTTCGCAGGCTGACCCATCTGCCGCGGTTTGGGCTAAAATGCGCACCCCGGCGCAATACCGGGCGGCCGTCAGGCCGGAGATGTTGATTTCAGTGGGCCGTTAGCTCAGTCGGTAGAGCAGAAGACTTTTAATCTTTTGGTCGAAGGTTCGAATCCTTCACGGCCCACCACTTTCCCCATCTTTCAAAGCATCGGCGATTGACTGCAATAAGCCGCGGGCGCGGCATTGTTTCTATCGTGGCGTGACGATCTGCCTGGGCCGGGCCGGTTTGAATCCTTCACGGCCCACCACTTTTCTGAAACGATTCAAGCACAGGCGATTCGATATCGTCAGCCGCAGGCGCGGCATCGCTCGTATCACATCGTAACGATCTGCTGGGGCTGGTTCGAATCCTTCACGGCCAGGCAGCAAAGAGGTCGGGTTCGATTGGCACTTGCTTAAGCTTTTCTGGTGGCCGTGGACTCTGACGGCTTCGCGAGCAACCGCACGCGGTTTGGTCAGTAGCGGATATGGCTTTGGCCTTCGTTTAACGGCGCGAGGTTCGATTCGCCCCGGCCGATTGCCGACGCGCCTTTGCGCGATGAGCGCCATCAGCAGAATGTCGTTCTCTTTGTCATCTGGATCAATCCCTTGCTGATGCCACGCGATCCATAGTTGCAGCGTATGTTTGAAGCTCAGACATCGCGGCGATACGTGTGCGCTCTGCGCTGCCTGCGCCATCATCCGGCGGATCAGGTTGTAGGCCAGCAGATAAACCCACAGTTCCTTGATCGCCATCGCAGGCGTCTTGCAACTGAGCCGCTCCATGCCGAGCGTTGTTTTCAGGACTCGAAGATCCAGTTCGACATGCCAGCGTTGGCGATACAGCGATTTCAGATCGGCTTTGGAGGTCTTCTTTGGGCACAACAATGTGGTGACGAGCGTCTTTCCTCCGGTTCGCAACTCACGCACCGTCAGCGTATCGGGCATGGCATCGAACTGGCGTGATGTCATCCATGCAGGACACTGGCTCGGCTTCTGAATGTCGATCAGGTGATCGTGCTGTCCAAGGTGGCGGCCGCGTCGGAAGTCGGTGCTGCGGCGCCTAGCACCGTACTGCTCGAACACGCCATCGACACCACGTCGCCCGAGTTCCGCCAATAGGAAATAGCTGGCAAAAAAAGCATCGCCAACCAGAATCTCCCCTGTATTCAAGTTGTTCAGCAGGCCGCGAAGCAGCGTCTGTTCGTCGTTACCCTTGCCATGATAGGGGCTGGTGGCTGCATCCAGCAGCGCGCCGCTGCCCAGACACATCAGCACCAGAACACGGCACAACGGGAATCCAAGCCCAGGCTGTTGCGTATGCGGCTGCGGATAGACGGCTTGATTCTCGGCGGTGTCAGGCATCGAC
>JANOXT010000282.1:0-8144 GCA_031418555.1 Lysobacterales bacterium
TCGCGCATGAAGGCGCGCGTGGCTGCCGACGGCAGCCCGGTGCTGCTGCTGGAGCAGGATCGTGCCCGCTGGGACCGTCTGCAGATCCAGCGCGGCATGCATGCCCTGGGCCAGGCGCAACGGCTCGGCGGAGGCGACGGGCCGTATGCGCTGCAGGCCGCCATCGCCGCGTGCCATGCCCGCGCCGCGCGCGCAGACGATACCGACTGGGCGCGGATCGCGTCGCTGTACACCGTACTGGCGCAGGCGCAGCCATCGCCGGTCATCGAACTCAACCGCGCGGTTGCCATCGGCAAGGCATACGGGCCCGCAGTCGCGCTGCCGCTGGTCGATGCGCTATGCGATACAGCAGCGCTGCGCGATTACGGTCTGCTGTACGCGGTGCGCGGCGATCTGCTGGAACGACTCGGTCGTCGCGATGAGGCGCGCGGCGAATTCGAGCGCGCCGCATCGCTGGCGACCAATACGCGCGACCGCTCGCTGATGCTGGCGCGTGCGAACGCTTCGGCTTGAAGGCTGCATGGGAAATATTCCACCGGCGCAATCGCATTCGGTCGTTCCGCCTTACGTTTGATCCTGCTGCAGACGTATCATCGCGACGTCTTCGCATTCACCCAATCCCATGCCCGAACTGCCCGAAGTCGAAACCACGCGTCGCGGTCTGGCGCCGCATCTGGAAGGGCGACGCATCGTCGATGTGACGCTGCGCCGGCCGGATCTGCGCTGGCCGATTCCGCGCGAGATCGAAACGCTGCTGCCGTCGCAGAGGATTCTCTCGATCCGTCGGCGCGCGAAATATCTGCTGATGGACACCGATGCCGGTACCGCGATCTGGCATCTGGGCATGTCGGGCAGCATGCGCGTGCTGCCGGCGAGCACGCCGGTGCAGACGCACGACCATGTCGATCTATCGATCGAAGGCAACGGCAAGACCACTGCGAAAGTGCTGCGCTTCAACGATCCGCGCCGGTTCGGCAGTTTGCTGTGGCAGTCGCCGGGCGAAACGCACGCGCTGTTGCGCGATCTGGGTCCGGAGCCGCTGTCGGACCATTTCAGCGGCGCGCTGCTGTTCGAACGCAGCCGTGGGCGCAAGGTGCCGGTGAAAGCATTTCTGATGGATCAGAAGATCGTGGTCGGCGTGGGCAACATCTATGCGGCTGAAGCGCTGTTTGCGGCGTGCGTGTCGCCGCTGCGGGCGGCAGGCAAAGTGTCGCGCGAACGCTATGACGCGATCGCGCAGGCGGTGCGCGATATTTTGACGTACGCCATCGCGCGCGGCGGCACCACGCTGCGCGATTTCATCAGCCCGGATGGCGCACCGGGCTACTTCGAGCAGGAGCTGTCGGCGTACGGCCGCGGCGGCGAACCCTGCCCACGCTGCGGGCAGCCGCTGAAGCAGACGCTGCTGGCGCAGCGGGCCACGGTCTGGTGCGGACACTGCCAGCGGTAACGTGCTGGTCATGGGTCGCGGTGCCGGGGCGGGGCGGGGCTGCGGTATAGTCGAGCTCCGATCGATGCGGCCCCGAGCCAGTCCATGAGCGAGAGCGAACACGCCGACATCACCCAGTGGCTCGATGCCGCACGCGAGGGCGACCGCGCGGCACTGGACCGCGTGCTGGGCACGCTGTACCACGAGCTGCATGCGATGGCGCGGCGACAGTTGGCAGGTCAGTATGGGCAGACGCTCGACGCGACCGCGCTGGTGCACGAGGCGTATCTCAAGCTGATCGGCCGCCGCGAGGTGCAGTTCGACGATCGCGCGCATTTCTTCGCCTATGCGGCCTCGGCGATGCGCAGCGTCGTGGTGGACTACGCCCGCCAGCGGCTCGCGCAGAAGCGTGGCGGCGATCTGCACCGCGTCACCGAGCTGCCGGAGGATATCGAAGGCGGCCTGCGTCTGGACGAGGACATGCTGGGCCTCGACACCGCGCTGACCAAACTCGCCGCCGTCGACGTCAAACTGGCCCAGGTGGTGGAGCTGCGCTATTTCGCCGGCTTGTCCGAACAGGAAATCGCCGAGCTGCTGAAGCGTTCGGAACGCAGCATCCGCCGCGACTGGCAGAAGGCGCGGATGTTCCTGCTGGCCTCGCTCGGCGACGAGAACGGCGAGCGCTGAGCCGGCGGGCCGATGGACGCCGAACGCTGGCAGCGCCTGTCGCCACTGCTCGACGCACTGCTTGAGCTTGAGGGCGATGCGCGCGATGCGCGGCTGAACGCGCTGCGCGAAGAAGATCCGGTACTGGCGGCCGAAGTCGAAGCGCTGCTTGCGCTGGAAGACGACAACGAGGACTTTCTTTCCGAACCGCTGGTCACGCCGCCGCCGATGGCGAAAGCGGACACGATGATCGGGCCGTACAAGCTCGACCGGATGATCGGCGAAGGCGGCATGGGCCAGGTCTGGCTGGCGCGCCGCGCCGACGGTCTGTATCAGCGCCGGGTCGCCCTGAAACTGCTGCGGCCCGGACTGGCCGACCCCAATCTGCGCCAGCGCTTCACCCGCGAACGCCAGATCCTGGCGCGACTGGGCCATCCGCATATCGCGCGGCTGCTCGACGCCGGCATCAGCACTGACAACCAGCCGTATCTGGCGCTGGAATATGTCGAAGGCGAGCCGATCACCGACTGGTGCCGCGGCCGCGATCTGGATATCGAAGCGCGGCTCAAACTTTTTCTGCAGGTCTGCGAAGCGGTGAGCCACGCGCATGCGAATCTCATCGTCCATCGCGATCTGAAGCCGTCCAACATCATGGTCACGCCGCTGGACGAAGTGCGGCTGCTGGATTTCGGCATCGCCAAACTGCTCGACGGCCCGGAGGCCGGCCGCGACAACACCCGCACCGAAGTCCGCGCCTTCACCCTGCACTACGCGGCGCCCGAACAGATCCGCGGCGAGCCCGTGACCACGATGACCGACGTGTATTCGCTGGGCGTGGTGCTGTACGAACTGCTGGCCGAAACCAAACCGTACAAACTGAAACGTCAGACCGACGCGGAGTGGGAAGAAGCGATCCTGATCTCCGACCCGCAGAAGCCATCGGCGACCCTGCAGCGCGAGGCGGAAAGCGACCCCTCGCGCACGCCGGCGCTGCGACGCCGCGCGAAGCAGATCGCCGGTGACCTCGACAACATCACCCTGAAAGCCCTGGCGAAACGGCCGGAACATCGCTATCCCTCGGTCGAAGCGATGGCGCTGGACCTTCACCGCTATCTGGAAGGCAAGCCGGTGCTGGCACGGCCGCAGAGCATGGCCTACCGCACGCACAAATTCGTGCGGCGGCATCACTGGGCGCTGGCGACGACAGCATTGATCCTGGCGGTGCTGACCTCGGCGCTGGTGCTGGTCACCTGGCAGGCGCAGCAGGCAGGACGCGAGGCCAACCGTGCGCAGGCGCTGCTACGGTTCGTCACCAATCTGTTTGAACAGGCCGGCGGCAACGGCGGCCCGCCAGGTCCGCTGGACGTACGCAAGCTGTTGGCCGCGGGCGAGGAGCGCGGCAGGCGGGAACTGGCGCGGCAGCCCCTGGATCAGGCGGAACTGTTCGGGGTGATCGCGCGGCTGCGGCTGAGTCTGGGCGACTACCGCGAAGCCGAGCGCCTGCTGAAAACCCAGAGCGATATTCTTTCGGGTCTGGAGGATGCGCCCGACAGTCTGCGGCTGGCGTCGGCCACGGACTATGGGCGCACGATGCTGCTGCTCGACCATTCTTCCGAATGCGTCGCGCGCATGCAGCCTCTGGAGGGCGACGCCCGCAGCCAGCCGCGACCCTTGCTTGCGCAGGTAGCCGAGTTCTATTCGGTACTCGGTCGCTGTCAGCGCAACCAGCGCAACCCCAAAACCGCGCAGCTGTTGTTCCAGCGTTCGCTGGAGCTGCGCCGCAACACATTGGAGGACACCGCTGGCGTCGTCGAGAACCTGATCGATCTGGGCGATCTGCAGCACGACGCGGGCAAATCGGCAGCGGCGTTGCTGGGGTTTCGCAATGCGCTCGCGCAGCTGCAGGCCAGTGTGGGCAACCGCCATCCGCTGGCGATCGAACTGCAGCGGCGGATGTGCGCGCTGGAACGCGCTGCCGGTCAATTGCAGATCGCCGAAGGCGATTGCCACGATGCGCTGACGCTCGCGCTGGACCGCCACGGCCCCGAACACCCGGCCAGCGTCGATGCGCGCCGGCAGCTGGCCGCGATCTATGTCGACCTGGGGCGCTTCCACGAAGCGGATATCGCATTCCGCGAGAGTCACCGGTTGATGGTCGCCCGCCTGGGGCGTCAGCACGACGATGTCGCCCGCAACGACGGCAGCCTGGGCATCGTCGCCTGGGAGCTGGGCGATATCGACGGCGCGCTGCGTCATCTCGATCGCGCGCTCGCGGTGCTGCGCAAGGATCCGAAAACGCCGCTGTATCAGGGCATCCTGTTCAACAAGGGCATGGTGCTGCACGACAGTGGCCGCAATCAGGCGGCACTGCCGCTGTTGCTGCAGGTCGAGCGGCTGCGCATCGCCCATCTGGGCAAGGACGACCCGCTGGTGGGCGACACCGACCGCATGATCGGCGAAACGCAGGCTGCGCTGGGCCAGGACGCATCTGCACGCGCGAATCTGGTCAATGCAGTGAAGCTGACCCGCGCCAGCTACGGCCCGACGCATCCGAATACGCGGCGCGCGGAGCTTTCGCTGGCGCTGTTCGATCTGCCGCGCAACGATCCGCCGACGCCGTCGGTGCTGACCCAGCTCGAACAACTCACCACACTGCCCAAATCGAATCCGGAGCTGCGCAAGGTGGCGTGGCTGGCCGCAACGGCCATCGCCAACCAGCGCTGTCGCGAACCCGGATTGGACGTAGCGCTGGAAGCGCTGGCCGCGATCGATGCGGAGATCAGGACCGCGCTGCCCGAAGGCGGCGCCTTCGTCCGTGCGTTCGAACGCGAACGCAGTCGCTGCCGTTGAAACCCCACAGGAGAACGCCCCATGCAGACTTTTTCGCCACGTCGCTCCCTCGCATGCATGCTCGCACTGTCGCTGGTCGCCAGCGGATGCGCGGGCTCTGAGCCCCGTCGGTCCGATGCGGACACCGGTTCCATCGAGGGCGCGATCCAGCATCCCGCGCATATCATTCCAGCGATGCACATCTGCGCGATCGGCAGCGGGCAGCCGGCCGCGCGGGTCTGCGTGACCACGCGCAACGATCAGGCCACGTATCGCATCGACGGCCTGGCGGCGGACGACTACATCGTGATTGCGTCCGCGCGAGGCAGCCTGTATTCCGCCGGCGGCCATGTCCAACCTGTGCAGTGCATCCGCGCCCCGTGTCCGGAGATGCCGGCGACGGTCACGGTCGCGGCCGGCGCGCATGTCGCCAACGTCGACGTCAACCGTTTTTACGAAAAGCGCGAGGACTTTCCGGCGATGCCGCCGGAATGAAACATGGGTAGAGCGTGATTCAGCGCGCTGCCCTGCTTCTGTGAACAACCTACGTCAGATGCTCGCATGCAGGCTTCAAAAAACGGAGCAGCGCGCTAAAGCACGCTCTACAAGCCAAAAGGCTACGACAGCGGCAGCGGCTGCTGCAGCGGATCGATGCGGCCTTCGCCGCGCATCACTTTCTTGTACTCGGCGCGACTGACCGAGACATAGCGGTCGTTGCCGCCGATCTCCACCTGCGGCCCGTCCTGCAGCGCATGGCCCTGCTCGTCCACGCGTACGGTCATCGTCGCCTTCTTGCCGCTGTGGCAGATGGTCTTGATCTCGGTCAGTTCATCGGCCCAGGCCAGCAGGTACTGGCTGCCCTCGAACAGCTCGCCGCGGAAATCAGTGCGCAGCCCGTAGCACAGCACCGGGATGCGCAGCCGGTCGACGATCTCACTCAGCTGCCAGACCTGCGCACGAGTGAGGAACTGCGCCTCATCGACCAGCACGCAGTCCAGCTTGCCGTGCTTCGCAATATCGTTCCGCGCCCAGATCTCCAGATCGTCGTCGCGCTCGAAGGCCTGACCTTCGGCGCTGAGACCGATCCGCGAGGCGACCGTGCCGGAGCCGCCCCGGAAGTCGAGTTTGGGCGTAAAAATCAGCACCCGCATGCCGCGCTCGCGATAGTTGTGCGCGGACTGCAGCAGGGTGGTGGTCTTGCCGGCATTCATCGCCGAATAATAGAAATAGAGCTTGGCCATGGCCCAGTTTAAAGGTCGGGCGGCGCCAATGCGTCACCCGGCCCTGCGATATCGGCTGCTCAAGGTTTGGGCGCTTCCGGCTTGCTGGTGTGCGCATCGACATTTTCGATCTCGCCTACGCTGACCATGCCGTTCTTCCAGGCGCGGTCTTCCTGCTGCCAGTAACGTTTGGGATCTGTCCGGGACTGGCTGTGTATTTTAGCCACCAGAATATCGTCATTGAGGTTCGATAGCGCAGTGCAGCGCAGCCGCTCTGGCGAGATGAATCCGACGCCTCCGTTGAACCCCGTATGCGATCCGGTGACCTGCCGCCGTCCTTGCGCCAGCGCAATTTCAAAGCGCTTTTTGGCAGCCGGATCACCGAATTCCGCATAGAGCGCCGCTCCGCGCTGTGCAACGGCCGCCTGCTGTTCAAGAGCCAACGCCCGCCACATACGCTCGCGAATAGCGAGAAATTGCGGATAGCCGCGCTCAGCCGCCAAATCCGACCAGACGTAGGCTTCTACGCGATCCGCAGCAACCCCGATTCCATACCAATGCATCATGCTCAGGCGATGCTGGGAATACTTGTCCGCATAACGGGCGGCAATGCGGAAGGCTTTGGCGGCATCGCGCCAGTTTTCTTTAGCAGCGGCCTTCTGAGCGTAAAGCCGGTACCGCTCGTTGAGATGATTGGCGCTCAGCTTGTAAAGCACATCGAACTGCGCAAGCGCCTGGGCATCGGTCTCCGCTGCAACCGCGAATTCCGGTTGCGCAAGATCGCCCCGCACCGTATCCGACATGGGTCCAGCGTATGCGGCCATTGCGGCGGTCGGCATGCAGAACATGATCAGCAAAGCAACGCGTTGGATCAGCATCGAAGTGCTCCTGTGAGTGGTGGAGACAGCATCTTTTTCCTCGCTGTCGCCGTGAGCATCTACGGGTGACGCTGCTGCTGCGACCGATGCCATGTGTACTCCGGCACAGGCGGCGACGTCAAGGCGCGGTGGCATCCGCATCCTTGATCCCGTCAACGTGGACATGCCCTCTTTTCACACGACATACCGCCATCGAGCATCCATGCTGGGCTTGTCAGCCCAGCCTACTTTTCACTCCTAAGCTGGGCTGACGAACCCAGCGCGGCAGCTCACGGGCTTGGTGCCCAAGCCGGGGGCGTCGTAGCTTTGCTGCTATCCACAGAGGGCATCGGCGCATTGATCTCAGGTGTGGTTTTGGGAACCCGCGATCCCTGTTCCGCCGGCTGCGGCGGGACGTTCTCGATTTCGCCGATGCTGACTTTGCCGATCCGCGGCTTCGCCCACAGCGTATCCTGCCACGCCCAGTATTTCTTCGCGTTCCAGTAGCGCTCGTCGTAGAACTTCGAGCCATCGATGGACTGCGAACCCGATGGCCCTGGAATCTCGATCTGCACGCCGCGGTTGAAGCCGGTGCGGCTGCCGGTGAGCTGGCTCTTGCCGATCCGCAGCTGATGTTCGTAACGGGGTTTGGCCGCCGCATCGCCGAACCGCGCATACACCGCCTGGCCTTCATCGACCGCACGGGCGCGCTCGGCATCGCTCAAGCGCTTCCAGTAAACCTCGCGCAGGCCCAGAAAGCCGCGGTAACCACGTTCGGCCGCCAGATCCATCCACACGTAGGCCTGCACCGGGTCGCGCGGCGCGCCTTGGCCGTTCCAGTACATCTCCGCAACCATGCCCTGCGACGGCTTGTCGGCGAAAAAACTGGCGCGCCGGAAGAAGCGCATCGCCTCCTCGAAGCGGCCTGCCTGGAAGGACTCCAGCCCAAGCAGGCGGTACTTCAGGTCCTGGTGATGCTCCAGAAAGCCGGCGGTGATCAACAGCGGGTTGTCCTGCGGATCCGGCGGCGGCCTGTCTGCAGCGGACAGGGTGGATATCGCCACTGCGGACAGCAGCGCGACGCGGAGAAGAAGCGAAAGCATCATCGAATCCCGGACCTGAGCGACATTTCAGCAATGGATG
>JANOXT010000283.1:0-3864 GCA_031418555.1 Lysobacterales bacterium
TTTCCTTGCGATCCGCCTGCGCCGCTGGCGGGATGAGGGCTGAGGCAAACCGCTCGCGCGGCACTGCCGCGCGGTCTGCCGAAGGCCAAGCCAGGGATGGCTTGGCTGGACTCTCCGAAGCCAGCGCTGCATCGCCATGGATGGCAGCACTACAAGCGAACATGGAAAGATCCGCGTCGCCGAACGCCCGGCCATGGATGGCCGGGCCGGACTCACCGGAACCCAGCACGCATCACTATGGACGGCAGCGAAAAAAAACGAACACAGCTGGAAACGCGGCACTGCCGCGTGGTCTGCCGAAGGCCAAGCCAGGGATGGCTTGGCTGGACTCTCCGAAGCCAGCGCTGCATCGCCATGGATGACAGCAGCAAACGTAGACGACCAACGCATCCGCCCCACTCCACCGCCATCATCAAGAGAACAAGCCATGCGCATCGCATCGATCCTGTTGTCTGCCGGCATTCTGACCGCACTGCCTTTCGCGTCGCAGGCCGAGCAGCGCTGCGAACATTCCGCCGCCCGGGATGCAGCATTGAATCTGAAGGGCATCAAGACGGTGATATTCGACATCGGCCCGCACACATTGACGTTGAACGGCGCCAAGAACCAGGACGCTTCCATCCGCGGCAAGGCGTGCGCGTCGGACAGCAAACGCCTCTCGGAGCTCGTGGTGAGTCAGGAACGCAGCGGCGACAGACTCACCGTGCGCGCGGAGCGCAACGGCCTGCTGCGGAAAGGCTCGTGGTCGGGAGACGACTATGGCTATCTCATCCTCACCGCAACCGTTCCCGACACGCTGGCGGTCCGGCTCAAGCTGGGTTCCGGCGATACCGTTGTCGACGGCGTCTTTTCCCTCAGCGCGGATGTCGGTTCCGGCGACCTCGAAGTGCGCCACCTGCAGGGCACGTTTTACGCCGATGTCGGCTCTGGCGATATCCAGGCGACCGATATCGGCGCCCTGCATGCCGTGTCGGTCGGATCCGGTGATTTGAGCGTGCGCGATATCCGCGGCGACTCCCGGATCGACGAAGTCAATTCCGGCGGTCTGAACATCGCGAATGCGAAAGGCGGGGTGCAGATCGGTTCGATCGGCTCAGGCGGCGCCACGCTGTCCGGTATCGCCGGAAACGTGAAGGTGGACAGCATCGGTTCCGGCGATCTTGAAGCGCACAGCATCGATGGCGACCTGGTGGTCGACAGCGTCGGCAGCGGGTCGGTCGATCACCGCAGCGTGCGCGGACAGGTACGCGTCCCGACAGACGAGTGATGCTTGAACTGTGCGGTGAACGGATGTATCGCTCAAGGCATCGTGCCGGACAGGCAATGACCACCACCCATTTTCGTATCGCTTCCGGAGTCGTTATCCCATGAACACAATGCGCATGACCGCCATCGGCTTTCTCGCCTGCCTGCCGCTGTTGGGCTGCGGCAAGCGCGACCCCGCGCCTGCGGGCAATTCCGCCAACCCACCCACCACCCTGATCGGCAAGGCGGTGAAAGAAGCTACCGATGGCGCGATGGACGAGTTGGCCACCAAGAATATCGACCTGCGTGCCGATGGCCAACCCAAGGCCGAAATTACGCCAAACGGTGATTTCCTGATCGGCGGCAAGGCGGTGACGCTCAGCGCCGGGCAGAAGGCGCTGATGCTGGAATACCGTCAGCACATGGCCAAGCTCGCCAATGCCGGGATCGATGTCGGAATTCAAGGAGCTGATCTGGCAGGCAAGGCGGTGGTCGAAGCCATCAGCGGCGTTTTAAGCGGCGATACCGACCATATCGACCAGAAGATCGAAGGCGAAGCCGAGGGAATCAGGCAATCCGCGCAGACACTGTGCGAACAGCTGCCGGCGATGAAGGTCACCCAGGACAAGCTGGCCGCTGCGCTGCCCGAATTCAAACCCTACGCAACCATGGACGATGGCGATGTCGAGGACTGCATGACCGACAACAACAGTGATAGCGCGGGCAACGATGTCGGCCGTTCGATCGGCAAAGCGATCAAGGGCGACACCGGCCATCAGGACGGTTCCAATCTGCAAGACTCTGGCATGAACGCTGCGGAAGAAGCCGAAGCCGCCAGCATCAAACGCTAATCGCGTATTGCTGCCGGCGGTGACCTCAGCCGCCGCCGGCACCGGTGTGCATGCCGCCTTTCACCAATGCGGCCGGATCCAGCAGCTGTTTCAATGTTTTGGCATCCAGGCCGCTGTCCTCAAGCGCCACATCAAACACCGGACGCCGCTCGCGATACGCTTTTTTGGCGATCGCAGCGGCTTTTTCGTAGCCGATCACCGGATTCAGCGCTGTCACCAGGATTGGATTGCGCTCCAGCGCATCGGCGATGCGGTCGGCGCGGAAGATCATCCCGGCGATGGCGCTGTCGGCCAGCGCGGTCATCGCATTGGCAAGCAGGCCGATGCTGTCCAGCAGATTCGCGGCGATGAGCGGCAGCATCACGTTGAGCTGGAAGTTGCCGCTCTGCCCGGCGATGGTCATCGCGGTGTGATGGCCCATCACCTGCGCACAGACCATCGCAACGGCTTCGGGAATCACCGGATTGACTTTGCCGGGCATGATCGACGAGCCGGGCTGCAGCGCCGGCAGCTCGATTTCGGCCAGTCCCGCCAGCGGCCCCGAATTCATCCAGCGCAGATCGTTGGAGATCTTCATCAGCGCCACCGCCAGCGTGGAGAGCTGGCTCGAGAGTTCCACGGCGTCGTCCTGCGAGGCGATACCCTCGAACGTGTCTTCGGCGATAACGAAGCGTACGCCCGACAGGACCGATACCGTCTGCGCCACGCGCTGCCCGAAGCCCGGATCGGTGTTGATGCCCGTACCCACCGCAGTGCCGCCGATGGGCAGGCGACGCAGGCGCTTGAGGCAATCCTCGATCCGCATCCGCGCGGAGTCCAACTGCGACGACCACGCGCCCAGCTCTTGACCGAAGGTCAGCGGCATCGCGTCCATCAGATGGGTGCGACCGGTCTTCACCAGCTTGCGCGACTCGCGCGCACGCCGGTCGATGGTCCGGCGCAGATGCTGCAGTGCAGGCAGCAGATCCTCGACCACCGCAAGCTGGCCGCTGACCCGGATCGCGGTCGGCACCACGTCATTCGAACTCTGGCCGAGGTTCACATCGTCGTTGGGATGCACCTTGCCCCGACCGCTGCGCATCACCAGCGCGGCGATCACCTCGTTGGCGTTCATATTGCTGGAAGTGCCGGAGCCGGTCTGGTAGATATCGACCGGAAACTGCTCGTCGTGCTCGCCTGCGGCCACCGCCATCGCCGCGCGGCGGATCGCAGCGGCGCGGGTTTTGGGCATCAGCCCCAGATTGGCGTTGGTCTGCGCGGCAGCGGCCTTGATCAACCCGAGCGCTCGAATGAAACCGCGCGGCATCGGCCGGCCGGAGATCTGGAAGTTCTGCACCGCACGCTGGGTCTGCGCGCCCCACAGCGCGGCGGCGGGGACCTGCAATTCGCCCATGCTGTCGCGCTCGGTGCGCATGGGGTCAGGAATATGACTTGGATGGGACGTGCTTTTATGAAGCGTGTCCGGATGAGCGCTGCGTCTGGCCATGATGTGCGCCTGTGGTGATGATGATCGGCCGAGGATACGCCCGCGAGCGTTTAGAATTGCCGCCTTCCCGCACCGCAGCTCGCCATGTCCGACGCCCAGCTTCTCGCCCTGTCCCCGCTCGATGGCCGCTACGCCGGCAAAGTCGACGCGCTGCGCCCGATTTTCTCCGAATTCGGCTTGATCAAGGCTAGGGTGAAGGTGGAAGTGGAGTGGCTGCTGGCGTTGGCCGCGGAGCCCGGCATCGTTGAACTGCCGCCGTTTTCCGACGCCGCCATCAGCCGC
>JANOXT010000284.1:0-3055 GCA_031418555.1 Lysobacterales bacterium
CGGCGTTGCGGGAAGAGGGGTTCAAGGTCATCCTGATCAACAGCAATCCGGCCACGATCATGACCGACCCGGCCACGGCCGACGTCACCTATATCGAGCCCATCACCTGGCAGACGGTCGAGAAGATCATCGCCAAGGAACGGCCGGACGCGATCCTGCCGACCATGGGTGGGCAGACGGCGCTGAACTGCGCCCTCGACCTGTGGCACCACGGGGTGCTGGAGAAGTACAACGTCGAACTGATCGGCGCGAGCCCCGAGGCCATTGACAAGGCCGAGGACCGGCTCAAGTTCAAGCAGGCCATGACCAGCATCGGGCTGGGGTCGGCGCGTTCCGGCATCGCGCACAGCATGGACGCCGCCTGGACGGTGCAGAAGACGCTCGGTTTCACCGTCATCCGCCCCAGTTTCACGCTCGGCGGAACGGGCGGCGGCATCGCCTACAACGCCGAGGAGTTCGAGACCATCTGCAAGCGCGGCCTGGAGGCTTCGCCCACCAGCGAGCTGCTGATCGAGGAGTCGCTGCTGGGGTGGAAAGAGTTCGAGATGGAAGTGGTTCGCGACCGGGCCGACAACTGCATCATCGTCTGCTCGATCGAAAACCTGGACCCGATGGGCGTCCACACCGGCGACTCGATCACGGTCGCCCCGGCCCAGACCCTGAGCGATCGCGAGTACCAGATCATGCGCAATGCGTCTCTGGCGGTGTTGCGTGAGATTGGTGTCGACACCGGGGGATCCAACGTCCAGTTCGCGGTCAATCCGCAGGACGGCCGGATGATCGTCATCGAGATGAACCCGCGCGTCAGTCGGTCGTCCGCGTTGGCTTCCAAGGCGACCGGTTTCCCGATTGCGCGCGTCGCCGCCAAGCTCGCTATCGGGTACACGCTGGACGAGTTGCGCAACGAGATCACGGGCGGCGCCACGCCGGCCAGCTTCGAACCCAGCATCGACTACGTGGTGACCAAGATTCCGCGTTTTGCGTTCGAGAAATTTCCGGCTGCGGATTCGCGCCTGACGACGCAGATGAAGTCGGTCGGCGAGGTGATGGCGATCGGCCGCACGTTCCAGGAATCGTTTCAGAAGGCCCTGCGCGGCCTCGAGGTCGGTGTCGACGGCATGAACGAGAAGACCCAGGACCGCGAGGTGCTGGAGAAGGAACTCGGTGAGCCCGGCCCCGAGCGCATCTGGTACGTGGGGGATGCGTTTGCCCAGGGCATGAGCGTCGAGGAGGTGTTTGCGCTGACCAAGATCGACCCGTGGTTTCTGGTCCAGATCGAGGAGATCGTCAAGATCGAACTTGAGCTGGAGACCAAGACGCTCGAGGTGCTCGATGCGCCGACCTTGCGCGCGCTGAAGAAGAAGGGGTTTTCCGACCGGCGGCTGGCCCGCCAGCTCAAGACCACCGACACCGTGATCCGCAACCGGCGCCGCGAACTCGGCGTGCGCCCGGTCTACAAGCGCGTCGATACCTGCGCGGCCGAATTTCCGACCAACACCGCCTACCTGTACTCGACCTACGAGGACGAGTGCGAGGCGCTGCCGACCAGCAACAAGAAGATCATGGTGCTGGGGGGCGGCCCCAACCGTATCGGTCAGGGCATCGAGTTCGACTATTGCTGCGTACACGCAGCGTTGGCGATGCGCGAGGACGGGTACGAAACCATCATGGTCAACTGCAATCCGGAGACGGTGTCGACCGACTACGACACCAGTGACCGGCTGTACTTCGAGCCGCTCACGCTCGAGGACGTGCTCGAGATTGTCGACAAGGAGAAGCCGGTCGGCGTGATCGTCCAGTACGGCGGCCAGACGCCACTGAAACTGGCGCTTGACCTCGAGGCCAACGGCGTGCCGATCATCGGCACCAGCCCCGACATGATCGACGCCGCCGAGGACCGGGAACGGTTCCAGAAGCTGCTGCACGAACTTGGCCTGCGCCAGCCGCCGAATGCCACCGCGCGCACCGAGCCCGAGGCGCTGGAGAAAGCCGCCGCGCTGGGGTACCCGCTGGTGGTGCGCCCCAGTTATGTGCTGGGCGGACGCGCGATGGAGATCGTGCACGAGCAGCGCGACCTGGAGCGCTACATGCGCGAGGCGGTGAAGGTGTCGCATGATTCGCCGGTGCTGCTGGACCGCTTCCTGAACGACGCGATCGAATGCGACGTCGATGCGGTCTGCGATGGCAGTCGGGTCTTCATCGGCGGCGTGATGGAGCACATCGAGCAGGCCGGCGTGCACAGCGGCGACTCGGCGTGTTCGTTGCCGCCGTACTCGCTGTCGGGTGAGACCGTGGCCGAGCTCAAGCTCCAGACCGCGGCGATGGCCCGGGGCCTGAAGGTGGTCGGGCTGATGAACGTGCAGTTCGCGATCCAGCAGGTGCGGGGCAGCGACGGCGTCTTGCGCGATGTGATCTTCGTGCTCGAGGTCAATCCGCGTGCCTCGCGCACCGTGCCCTTCGTCAGCAAGGCCACCGGGATCCAGTTAGCCAAGGTGGCTGCGCGCTGCATGGTCGGGCAGTCGCTCGACAGCCAGGGGATCCACGCCGAGGTGGTGCCGGCCTACTTCAGCGTCAAGGAGGCGGTGTTCCCGTTCGTCAAGTTCCCCGGCGTGGACACCATACTCGGCCCC
The DNA here is from genome assembly GCA_031418555.1 of Lysobacterales bacterium. Lineage (GTDB taxonomy): Bacteria > Pseudomonadota > Gammaproteobacteria > Xanthomonadales > Xanthomonadaceae > Lysobacter_I. The sequence goes on from JANOXT010000284.1 coordinate 2,631, forward strand.
GAGATGAAGTCCACCGGCGAGGTCATGGGCGTGGGCAAGACCTTCGGCGAGGCCTTCGTGAAGTCGCAGCTTGGCGCCGGGACCCGCTTCCCGCGCTCCGGCCAGGCATTCATTTCGGTCAAGCAGAGCGACAAGCCGCGCGCGGTCGAGGTGGCACGCAGCCTGGTCGCGATGCAGTTCGAGATCGTCGCGACCAAGGGTACGGCGGCGGCCATCTCAGCGGCGGGCATCGCCTGCGCCACCGTGAACAAGGTCACGGAGGGCCGCCCGCATATCGTCGACCGGATCAAGAACAACGAAATCGCGCTGGTGATCAACACCGTGGAAGAGCGGCGCAATGCGATCACCGACTCGCGCCAGATCCGCACTTCTGCCCTGCAGGCCCGGGTGACGACGATCACGACCATCGCCGGGGCCGAGGCGGC
>JANOXT010000285.1:0-5028 GCA_031418555.1 Lysobacterales bacterium
TCTGGATGGCAGGCGCTTTCACCCTGCTGCACAGCAACATGCGCTGAAGCCGCTTCAGCACTTATGATCGGAGCTGCCCGCATCCGCGGGCACTCACCTGACCCCCGGGGGCAACGGAATGAAATTCAAAGTCATCAGTACGCTCAGCGCCACGACCGTGCTCGCCGCATCGATCGCCAGTGTGTTCGCAGGGGCCCAAGCCGCTCCGAAAATTGAAAAAGCCAATCCGCTGCGCATCGCCATGCTGGCGCGCGACAACGGTAACGTCGAAGTGACGGTGACCAATACCAGCCGCAAGACGGCCCGTATCCCGACATGGCAACTGCCGTCGGCAGAAGCCCAGTCCGACCTGTTCGCGGTCAGCCGCAATGGCGAAGAGATTCCCTATGAAGGGCGCATGATCAAGCGCGGCACCCCGACAGCCGCCGATTTTGCGATCCTGCGTCCGGGCGAAAGCCGCCGCGTCACGCTGAATCTCGCCGAGGCCTACGACCTGTCGAAGACGGGCGATTACACCGTCACCTTCGCGGCCCCGCTGCAGTACGCCTCGATGTCCGGCGGCGCGCAGTTGAAGCAGGCCAGCGGCCAGCCGATGGTCGCCCAGAGCGCGCCGATGCGGATCTGGATCGAAGGCGGCGCAGCCACGCCGACCGAGCGCCTGAATCTGGCCGCCGCTGAAGCCAGGAAAGCCCGGCCAGCACCTGGCGTAGTCACCAACGGCGTCAACTACACCGGCTGCACGGCTGCCCGCACCAGCTCGGCCGGGACGGCGGTCATTTCGGCCCGGACCTATGCCAGCAATGCCAAGGGATATCTCAACGCCGGCACCACTGGCGCGCGCTACACGACCTGGTTTGGCGCCTACACCTCCAGCCGCTACGGCACTGCCAACCAGCATTTCAACAACATCAGCAGCGCGATCAACCAGAACGCCGGCCAGATCACCATCAACTGCGGCTGTACGCAGAACTATTACGCGTATGTCTACCCGACCCAGCCTTACCAGATCTACGTCTGCAACGCCTTCTGGAGCGCACCGAATACCGGCACCGACTCCAAGGCCGGCACCTTGATCCACGAAATGAGCCACTTCACCGTGGTCGCCGGCACGAACGACAACGCCTACGGGCAATCGGCCGCGAAGAGCTTGGCCATCAGCAATCCCACCCAAGCGTTGAACAATGCCGACAGCCACGAGTACTTCGCCGAAAACACACCTGCGCAGAACTGATCGACCGGCTTCGAGCTACTGGGAACGGCCCGCTTCGGCGGGCCGTTCTTCTCCTGGACATGCAAAGAACGTTGCCATTTCTGAACGGGCCGGGCCGTGTACGAGCCCCGCCGGCATCGATATGATGGGCCCCGACCAGCGAGCCTCCGTTCGCACAGGGAACGCCAAGATGACCTTCAAACTTTCGCACACCGTCGGCACCGGCCTTGCGCTGACCGCGATCGCTGTCGGCGCACTCACCGTCGCCACTGCCGCGCCACCGATCAAGTCATTCAATCCGCTGCGCGTCAGCGTGATATCGGTGGGAGCGGACAAGGTGGAAGTCACCATCACCAATACCGGCCGCAAAACGGTCCGGCTTCCGAGATGGCAGCTGCCGTCGGAAGTGGGGCGTTCGAATCTGTTCCGCATCACCCGCGACGGCCAGGAAGTCGGCTTCGAAGGCGCGATGGTCAAACGCGGCGTGCCCACCGCCGAGGATTTCGCGATCCTGCGTCCGGGCCGCAGCTACCGCAATATCGTCGCGTTGGGCAGCGCTTACGACCTCTCGAAAGCTGGCCAGTACACCGTCACTTATTCGGCGGCGCTGCAATACGCATCGCTGTCAGGCGGCGTCCGTCTCAAGCAGAACAACGGCCTGCCGATGGTCGCGCAGGCTGCGCCGATCCAGATGAGCCTGGACCAGCCGGCTACGCTTCCCAGCGGCGGCCGCATCCGGCCGGTGCTCCCCAGTAATCCTGTGCTGTCCGATGTGCTGGGCGTCACTTATGTCGGCTGCACCGCAAATCAGATCCAACTCAACGACCAGGCGGTCCTGACCGCACGCAGCTATGCCGAGAACGCCAAGGGCTATCTCAACAGCAATACGACCGGCGCGCGCTACACCACTTGGTTTGGTGCCTACCTCAGCACGCGTTACGCCACCGCGCAGCAGCATTTCGCTGCCATCGACACCGCGATGGACCAGACTGGTGGGCAGGTGAAAATCAACTGTGGCTGCACCGAAAACTATTACGCCTACGTGTTCAAGAGCCAGCATTACGAAATCTTCGTGTGCAACGCGTATTGGAGTGCCCCCTTGGTCGGCACCGACTCCAAAGCCGGTACGCTGATCCACGAGATGAGCCACTTTACGGTGGTGACCGATACCGACGACTGGGCCTACGGTCAGAGTGCCGCAAGCAATCTGGCCAACACCAATCCGACCCAAGCCTTGGACAATGCGGACAGCCACGAGTATTTCTCCGAGAACACGCCGGTACAGAACTGATCGCTGTCGTCTGTCATGTATGCCTCAACGACCCGCTTCGGCGGGTCGTCTCCGTTCAGGCGCTCGCTAAACAGCTCATCCATGGGCATGCCATTATGGCGTCCACGTCTTTTTGTCCACGCGGTGGAATTGTCAATGGATCAGCAAGTCCTGCTCTACATTCTCGCCGGCGTCCTGATGGTCATCGGCTTACTCGGGGTGATTCTGCCGGCATTGCCCGGGCTGCCGCTGGTATTCGGCGGCATGCTGCTTGCCGCTTGGGTCGACGGCTTCGAGCGTATCGGTGTGTGGACGCTGGTGATCCTGGGCGTGCTGACGCTGCTGTCGCTGCTGATCGATATCATCGCCACTGCGATGGGCGCCAAACGGGTCGGCGCCAGTCGGCTGGCCCTTGTCGGCGCGATGCTGGGCACCATCGTCGGACTGTTCTTCGGCATCGTCGGCGTATTCATCGCACCCTTCATCGGCGCGGTGCTGGGCGAACTGCTGCACCGGCGCAAGCTTGAGCGCAGCGATGTCGGCCACGCCGCGAAAGTCGGTCTGGGGACCTGGTTCGGCATTCTGCTCGGCGTGGTGTCGAAACTCGCGCTGGCCTTCGCCATGCTAGGCCTGTTCTTCTTCGCCTGGTATTTCTGAACGCATGACGACGCCATTTTTTGTGATGCAGCGCATGATCGCGATCGCACTGGGCGGCCTGATCTGGCTGCTCATCGCGGCGCCCGCGCTGGCGCAGGCAGGCCAGACCGCCAAGGTCGCCGAAGCGGACGTGTTCCTGCCGGCCGCGTCCGCCGTCACACAGGCGCCCGCCGACACCACTGCCCGACTGCACAGCCGCTGCAACGCCAGCCATATGAGCGACTGCTTCGACACCATGGTGGACAGCGCCAACGACGCACTGGCGCGGCTGCTCGAACGCGTGCCGCAGCTGATCCTCGCAGTGCTGGTGCTGCTGATCGCAGGCTGGATCTCGCGCTTCATCGGCAACCGCCTGCATCTGATCAAGATCCGCTCGCAAAATCCGTACATGAGCAGCCTGGTGCGGATGATCATCCGCACTGCGATCATGCTGGTCGCCGTGCTGATCGCGCTGGATCTCATCGGTCTGACCTCGGTGGTTGGCGCCGTGCTCGGTTCCGCCGGCGTCGTCGGTCTGGTGCTGGGCTTCGCGTTCCGCGACATTGCGGAGAACTACATCGCCGGCGTTCTGCTCAGCGTGCGCCGGCCGTTCGAGCCGGGCGAGCACGTGGTGATCGAAAACCGCGAAGGCAAAGTGATCTCGGTCAATTCGCGCGCTACGGTGCTGATGACCATGGATGGCAACCATCTGCAGTTGCCCAACAGTCTGGTGTTCAAGTCGGTGGTACTGAACTACAGCAAGAATCCCAAGCGGCGTTTCGATTTCACGATGCTGATCGACGGCAGTCAGTCGATCCGCGCATCGCAGGCGCTGGCGATGGCTGCGATCGCGGAAATCGAAGGCGTGCTGGACGACCCGGCACCATCGTGGACTGTGGTCGAATTCGGCGCCGCAGGCATCCAGCTGCGTTTTTTCGGCTGGGTCGATCAGCGCGAGAGCGATCTGGGCAAAGTACGCAGCGAAGCGATCCGCCGGGTCAAATCCGCTTTCGCCGAGGCCGGCATCGAGGCGCCGCGCACGCTCTATCACATCGTCACCTCACGGCAGGAGGTTGCGCGGGAGATCGAGGCGATCGGCGAGCCCGAGAACGGTGCCGACATTTCGGTCAATCGCGATATCGACGTGCAGGTGGCGGCGGCGCGCGCGAATGTGGCCGGGCAGAATTTGCTACAACCGGAATCAGGCTCTCGCTGATCGCGAGGCCGTGCATCCGGCATCCGCAAAACGCAGCGCATCATCACAGGACGATCCCACCATGCTTATCAACCTACGCTTCGCGCTCGGCATCCTGTTGCTTGCTTTCTGTGCGCTGACATCCGCCGCAACGTTAAAGACCGGGCTGGACGCCCCTGCGCGAGCGCGACTGGTCGGCGAACACAGGCTCACGCTGCAGTGGCTCGGCTGGAACGATCTCGGGCGCTCGGGAAACCTCGTGATCGAAGACCGGGGCCGCATACTTTCAGTGGCGGGCGAGCAGTCCGGTCAGGGCGAAAATCTCGGCGATTACCTCAAAATCAGCGGGAATATCGTCTCCGCCACCAAGGACGGCTTCGTATTCACCGGCGACATCACGACCAGAGTCGGCCACATCGCCGATGGCGTCGCGTGCAAACGCAGCGGCACATTCACCTTCAAAACCAAAGGCACCAGAAAATACTGGCGGATGCAGGAGATGGACAATCCCTGCGAGCCCGTGACCGATTACGTGGATGTCTATTTCCGCGGCATTTGACGTCGCAAGAGGCTAAAGCCTGCGCTATTCCACCACGACCGGTATTTTGCCGATCCTCGCCTGCCATTCGCGCGGTCCGGTCTTGTGCACCGATTCGCCGGTGGAATCGACCGCGACGGTGACCGGCATATCTTCGACGGTGAATTCGTAGATCGCTT
>JANOXT010000286.1:0-2896 GCA_031418555.1 Lysobacterales bacterium
ACGGCGGTCGAGCTGATGTCGACGCCCACCAAAGGTGACTGATTTTTTGCTAGCAGTCCCACTTTTTCCCCATCCCACGCGCGCTTACGCGCGTTACGTGTCCCAATACATTAAATAACGGACTTTCAACTTTTAGGCAACACCCCCGTGCAGCCGATCTTTCCCAGAGTGACCGCTGTCACGACCTGAACACCTTCGGAAGCCAGCGGACGCTGGCCCAGACCACCCCCCGGACAGGCTCTGCGCGCAGAGGTCGAGCTTATTCGGCGTGTCCATGGCCGCTCCCCTATAATCCGCCAGCGCTATCTGTACACCTTTTGGCCCAAGGATTCCCCCAACCATGTCCCGTATTCGTCGCTTCCTGCGCTGGGCGTTCCTGCTGTCTTTCCTCGGCCTGCTGGTCGGAGGCATCGGTTTTGCACTCCTCTATATAAGCGTGTCGTCCAAGCTGCCGGATGTGCAGACCCTGCGCACCATCGAGCTGCAGGAGCCGCTCTACGTCTACGCCCGCGACGGCCGCCTGATCGGCCTCTTCGGCGAAACCCGCCGCTACCCGGTGAAGATCGCCAGCGTGCCCAAGCCGCTCAAGGACGCCTTCATCGCGATCGAAGACGCCCGCTTCTACGAGCACGGCGGCGTCGACTACAAAGGCGTGGCCCGTGCGATCAAGGAGATCATCTTCACCGACAAGAAGCGCGTGGCCGGCGGCTCCACCATTACCCAGCAAGTCGCGAAGATGTTTTTTCTCAGCTCCGAGTACAGCTACAGACGCAAGTTCTCGGAAATGCTGCTGGCCCGCAAGATGGAATCGGAGCTGAGCAAGGACGAGATTTTCGAGCTCTATCTCAACAAGAGCTTTTTCGGCAACCGCGCCTACGGCGTGGGCGCCGCTGCCGAGTTCTATTACGGCAAACCGCTGGAACAGCTCAGCCTGGACGAAATGGCGTCGCTGGCGGCGATCCCGAAGTTTCCCTCCAGCGGCAATCCGCTGAGCAATCCGGCGCGTGCCAAGATCCGGCGCGACTACGTGCTGACCCAGATGCACAGGTTGAACATGATCTCCTCGGCCCAGGCGCAGGCTGCGCAGTCGGCAGCGATGCACGCGGCGGCGCACGAACGCCCGATCGAAGTCTCCGCGCCCTTCATCGCCGAAATGGTGCGCCAGGAAATGATCGCGCGGTACGGCGAGGAAGCGCTGACCAAGGGCTACCACGTGACCACGACCATCGACCCGGCGCTGCAGGCTGCGGCAGACAGCGCCGTGCGCGACGGTCTTGGCGATTACGACCACCGACATGGCTGGAACCCCAAAGCGATCCAGCACATCGACCTGCCCGCCGATGAGGATGCCGCGACCGCCGCCACCCGCTTGCGCGCGTTCCCGACCCGCGGCGAGCTCTACTCCGCGCTGGTGCTGGGCGCGAGCCAGGACAAGCTCGACGCGGTGTTGGTCGACGGCACCGCGATCAGCCTTGGCGCGGACACCTCGCGCTGGACCGGCAAGTCGCCCGTGGCGCTGCTCAAGCGCGGCGATGTGGCCCGAGTGCGCAAGATCGTGCCCGAAGCCAAGCCCGCAACACCCGGCGAACCCACCGCAGCGCCGGTGCCGGCGGGGCCCATCACCTGGCGCCTCGATCAGCTGCCGCGCGCCGAATCGGCGCTGGTGTCGCTGGATGCCGACACTGGCGCGCTGCGCGCCCTTGTCGGCGGCTACAGCTTCGCAGGCAACAAGTTCAACAACGCCACCCAGGCCCGCCGCCAGCCGGGGTCGTCGTTCAAACCCTTCATCTATGCCGCCGCGTTCGAGCGCGGCTACAACCCGGCGTCGATTGTGCTGGATGCCCCGGTGGTGTTCCGTATGCGCGCCGGCAAGGTCTGGCGCCCGCAGAACGACGGCGGCGGTTTCGCCGGCCCGGTGCGGGTGCGCGAAGCGCTGGTGCAGTCGCGCAATCTGGTGTCCGTGCGCATGCTCGATGCCATCGGCGTGGAGTACGCGCGCAAATACATCACCCAGTTCGGATTCAAGGAAGAAGAGTTGCCGCCGAATCTGTCGATCTCGCTCGGCACGCCGTCGCTGACGCCGCTGTCGGTGGCGCGCGGCTATGCGGCGTTCGCCAACGGCGGCTTCCGAATCACCCCGTGGTTCATCGACGAAGTGAAGGATCGCGAGGGCAAGGTCATCTTCAAGGAGAAACCGGCGATTGCCTGCCGCACCTGCGGCAACGGGCGCCCCGGCCAACCGGCCACGCCGGTGTCCAGCGTTGTCGACGGTTTCGATCTGGGCCCCGCGGGCAGCGCCAAGCCGGTCGCCGCCAAGCCCGACGACAAGAAGACCACCGCGAAAGCGGCGCCGACTGTCGTCATCCCTGCCGATGCGGTACTCGCTCCGCGCGCCATCGATGAGCGCATCGCTTACCAGCTCACCTCGATGATGCGCGACGTGGTGCTGCGCGGCACCGCCACCGCCGCCAAGTCGATCGGCCGCGAAGACATCGGCGGCAAGACCGGCTCCACCAACAACCATCGCGACGCCTGGTTCTCGGGCACGGGCGGCGGCCTCATCACCACCGTCTGGGTGGGCAAGAGCGACAACACCACGCTGGGTTATCGCGAATACGGCGGCAAAGCGGCGCTGCCGATCTGGATCGACTATATGAAGGTGGCGCTCAAGGATGTGCCGATCGCCGCCAACGACCCGCCCGACGGCATGGTCAAAGTGGCCGTGACCGCCAGCGGCCAACTGCTGCCGACTACCGGCAGCGGCGGCATCACCGAATACGTGAAAGTCGAAGATCTGGAAAAGATGGAAACCTACGTCGACTACGGCAGCGACGACGCGCTGCCCAGCGAAGATTCGTTCGATATTTTCTAACCTCTCTCCCTTCTCCCCGTTGTG
>JANOXT010000287.1:0-1585 GCA_031418555.1 Lysobacterales bacterium
GCCGAGAAAGCGCCGGTGCACTACACCCGCCGGCAGACATTGACCGGCGCCGAGCGCTACATAACCGAGGAACTAGCAGTTCGAGGACAAAGTGCTGTCGGCGAAAGACCGATCACTGAGCCGCGAGAAGTTGCTGTATGAAGGCATTCTCGACGAATTGAATCGCGATCTCGAACCACTCAAGCGCGCCGCTGGCGCATTGAGCGAACTGGATGTGCTCGCCTGTTTCGCCGAACGCGCGCGTGAACTCGACTGGTCGCAGCCGCAGCTGGTCGACGACGCGCGCCTGCACATAGAACGCGGCCGTCATCCGGTAGTGGAAGCGGTGCGCGACGAACCGTTCGAGCCGAACGATCTGCTGCTGAACGGCGATGACGGCGACACGCCCTCTGAAAGCCCGGCTCGCCGCATGCTGGTCATCACCGGCCCCAACATGGGCGGCAAGTCCACCTACATGCGCCAGAACGCGCTGATCGTGCTGCTGGCGCACATCGGCAGCTTCGTGCCCGCGTCAAAAGCGCAGATCGGCCCGATCGACCGCATCCTGACCCGCATCGGCGCCGGCGACGATCTCGCGCGCGGGCAATCGACCTTCATGGTCGAGATGAGCGAAACCAGCTACATCCTGCATCACGCCACCGCACAGTCACTGGTGTTGATGGACGAAATTGGCCGCGGCACGTCGACCTACGACGGCCTGGCATTGGCGGAAGCCTGCGCACGGCATCTGGCCGCGACCAACCGCTGCTACACGCTGTTCGCCACGCATTATTTCGAACTCACCGCCCTTGCCCAACCCGGCAGCGGCATCGCCAACGTGCATCTGGACGCCGTCGAACACCACGATAAACACGGCGGCGACACGCTGGTGTTCATGCACGCCGTGAAAGACGGCCCCGCCGACCGCAGCTTCGGCCTGCAGGTCGCGGCCCTAGCCGGCTTGCCCAAATCCGTCGTGCGCCAAGCGCGCGGGCGTCTGGCGGAATTAGAAAAGCGCCGCAGCGATCCCGCACCGGTGCTCACGCCTCAGGTCTTGGATGCACCGCAGCAAATTGGTTTGTTCGCGCCGGCATCGGCCGCGCTGGATGCATTGGCTGCGATCGACCCGGACGAACTGACCCCGAAGCAGGCGCTGGAAGCGCTGTACCGCCTGAAAGCGCTGTAAAACTTTATCGCTCTGCAGGCGGCCAAGCGGATAAAAATACCCGCGATGCCGCGTCGTCGACAGGACTCGTGGGCGGCAGGCGCAGCCATTCACCCAGCCGCAGTACTGGCTGCGATGACAGTGTTCTGCGCCAGGCGCCGACATCATCGCGATGCTGGGGGAGCGGCGGCAGACGTGCGATCAGTTCGCATCCAATCGCAACCCAGGCATCGGCCGGCGGAATCCATCGCGCTTCTCCTTCCACGGTGGGTGCGTATGGCAGCGCCATCCGCACCAAGGCGCCACGCTGGGCCCACGCCTGCATCTGCTGCGGCACCGCATACGCAGCCGGCACCCACAGGCGAATATTCGCGGGCATATCGCTGGGCGGCGTCGGCAGCTCAGCCAGCGCGAGCAATGCATCCAGCGGCTCGCCGGCCA
>JANOXT010000288.1:0-8498 GCA_031418555.1 Lysobacterales bacterium
CATTGGATGGCATGGGCGATGTCCTCGGCGAAAGCCACGTCGTGGCGAGGACTCCACGATAGATGCCGCGCAATGGGCGGTCTGTCGAGCGGGTGCGGTCTGTGCTGTCGGGAAAGACCCTATAGATAGGTCAGGACAGTCTGAGCCCTGAAGCGACTCGGGCACCCAGCCAGACCAGCGCAAGGCCGCCGACAAGGGTGATCGCGAGGTAACCGAACATCATCCCGCTGCGCTGTGATTTGGCATACAGCAGACATTCCAGCATCAGCGCCGAGTACGTGGTCAACGCACCGAGCACGCCCACGATCAGGAACGCGCGCCAGTACAGGGCGGCCGGGCCCCTGCCCTCCAGCCAGATCGCAATGAAACCGGCCGCGAGCGAGCCGATCAGATTGGCCGCAAGCGTGCCCCAAGGAAAACCGCTGCCAACGTGCCGCAGCAGGATGCCGCCCAGCCAGAAGCGCCCCATCGCGCCGGCCGCACCGCCCAGCGCTACAAGTAACAATTGTTGCCACCAAAGCGTGATCATCGGCCGCAACAGCGACGATTGGAATCGAAGAAAATCGCTGAAGTCATCGATCACGCATCCCGATCGGGCGGATTCTTTTTCGCGTTGCGCGCGGTGATGCGGTCTGCGCGCAGGCGGTCCAGTTTGTCCTTGAGCTTGAGCTCCAGACCGCGCTCGACAGGCTGGTAATACACCCGCTCGCCCATCGCGTCGGGGAACCCGGTCTGTTCCAGCGCAACGCCGCCGTCGGCGTCGTGGTCGTAGCGGTAGTCCTTCCCATAGCCGATCTGCTTCATCAGCCTGGTCGGTGCGTTGCGCAGATGCAGCGGGACTTCCTGGGTACCGTACTCGGCCACGTCGCGCTTCGCAGCCTTGAATGCGGTGTAGGCGGCGTTAGATTTTGCGGTACTGGCCAGATAGATCACCAGCTGCGCCAGCGCAAGATCGCCCTCGGGGCTGCCCAAGCGGTCGAACGTGTCCCAGGCATCGATCGCCATCTGCAGCGCGCGCGGATCGGCCAGACCGATGTCCTCCACCGCCATCCGCGTCATCCGTCGCGCCAGATAGACCGGGTCGCAGCCCCCGTCGAGCATCCGCGCCAGCCAATAAAGCGCTGCGTCGGGGTTCGAGCTGCGCACGGATTTATGCAAGGCAGAAATCTGGTCGTAGAACTGTTCGCCGCCTTTGTCGAAACGGCGGGTGCGGTCGGCCAGCACCTGTTCGAGGATCGCATCGGTGATGGTGCCCGGCGCCGCGCCGGCCCCGATGTCAGGCTCATCGGCCAGCTCGGCGGCGATCTCCAGCAGGGTCAGGCCTCGACGGACATCGCCATCGGCGGCCTTGGCGATCAGCTGCAGCTGTTCCGCAGCGATGTTCAGGCCACGTCCGCCCAGCCCGTGCGTTTCATCGTCCAATGCATACTGCAGAGCGACCGCGATGTCCTCGGCCGACACCGCTTCCATTACGTGCACGCGGCAGCGCGACAACAGCGCCGAGTTCAGCTCGAAAGACGGATTCTCGGTGGTCGCGCCGACGAACAGAATCGTGCCGCGCTCGATATGCGGGAGAAACGCATCCTGCTGGTTTTTATTGAAGCGATGCACCTCGTCGACAAACAGCACGGTGCGCCGGCCCTCGGCGAACCGATGGGCCGCTTCCGCCAGCACCAGCCTCACCTCGGGCAGGCCGGCGAGCACCGCCGAAATCGCCTTGAACTCGGCATCGGCGTATTTGGCCAGCAGCAGCGCGAGGGTGGTCTTGCCGCAGCCGGGCGGCCCCCAGAGAATCATCGAATGCACGTGACCGGATTCGATCGACGTTCTCAATGCAGCGCCGGGCGCAAGCAGCCGCCGCTGGCCGACCATATCGTCCAGCGTGCGAGGCCGCATGCGTTCGGCAAGCGGACGCAGCGCATCGCGATCGACGCTGAGCAGATCGGATGCCTCGTTATTGGAAGGCGTGCGCGCACCCACGGGAACACCTGTCAGCATGGCTGGATTGCGGCACACCATACCAAGCCGGATCGCATATCGGCCAATCAAGCCGACAGCACGCAGACATGCTTCCGTAAGCAGCGCACATGGCGCGAGATCAATGACTGAGACAGTCGGTGATGGCTATTTGCATAACCCGTCACAGTCATCAGGCGCAACAGGGTCCATGGTGGTTTGCGGGTAAAGCACGGATGCGGTAATCGTACCTCGCAAGGCAGGGCATCGATCCCCCGCCAGCGCCCTGCCGGCCGTCATCGAAGACTACCGGTGAAGGTTCGTCGTCCTGGAAGGACGACGGGTTCCAGGACTGAACACACTCAACTCAAAGGATGAACGCCATGAAGGCTCATGTATTGATATCCAGTCTCGCGCTTGCAGGTGTCGCCACCATCGGCGCGGTCTCCCTGCAGGCGGTGCAACCCAAACCCGCCCCCGGCTATGCCGAAAGCCTGTACGCGGATTACGCGCGGGCGTCCGGCCAGCAGGCCACGTTCGAAATAAGAACGATCGATTCCGGCCGACTGAAGCAGCTGGAAGGCAGGTCGTTCGAACAAATCATCGGCGCGCCTCGTTATCAATTGGAAACAGACGACACGCCTTTGACGTTGCGCAACGCACGATTCAAGGACGATCTGGTCGTCATCGATCGCCATGAACTGGACGCCGGCGTCGAAGGCTTCGATACGATCGGTTTGCCGGTCGATCTGGGCAGCTATCGCCTGTTGTCGGTGAGCGCATCCGTCAAAGGTGTTGCCCGCAAACATCAGGCGCTTGAAATGTGCTGGGAATCCCAAGGGCATTGCGTTGTGTTCGATCCCAGCATCACGTTCCTCGATTCGATCGTCAACAATCAGCGCCTTGCGAAGGCGGTCGGCTACAAACCGCTGATCCGGTACGAGGAGCGCCCGAAACCTGTCGACGGCAAAGTCACCCCACTTGCCGCCTGCGGCCTGGCCAGCAATCCGGCGAATATCGGTAAATCCCTGACCTGGGGCGGCTGGAGCGTCGACTACAAGGACATTTTCGGCATTACGCTTGCCCACAAACAGCTCGGCAGCCAACAGTCCGGCATCCGCTGCAATTCATCCTGCAATCCCGCCCCCTACGGTTACAGCAACAGCTCAAGCGGCTATGGCAACCTTGGCTACAGCGTCGATTGTGGTTGGAACCACAACAGCGGCATCACCGGGCGCACAGCGCGCTGGGTATCGGAAACCAAATGCGCGCACAAGCTGGTGGGATCGGCCAAAGCGGATGTCACGCTCAAAGGTGTCGGTTCGGGTGTCAGCCTGGCTTGGGATACGAACGGCGGCATCGACTCGAACGGCGGCGCCTATACCGATACCTGCGGCTTTTTCTGATCAGGTCCATCGCAAGGCCCGATTGATTGTCCACACCATTATGGCCGGGGCTGTCGAGCAGCCCCGGTTTTTAATGATTCGGCAATCCGCTCAACTGTGATTGGCTGGGTCAATAAAGAACTAGCGACCAGCGGCTGAAGTCGCGGGCGGCGGCGTGCCGTCCAGTGTGTAACTCACTCGCAGCCATACGTTCTGTTCGCGGTCGTAGAGCGCTTCGACGCGCGTCGGTGCGGTGCCGTCGAGGCCGAAGTCAGCGATGCCGATGGCGTCGATGCGTAGATAACGAATGCCCGCTTCGATCGTGTCGATCTTGTCCAACTGGAGGTGCACATGCTGATAGCCGAATTCCTTGCCGAGCATGCCGACCACGCGGTCATCGAGCTGGCGCACCAGTTTGGCGTCGTTGGGCAATGTCCGACCGCCCGGACCCACGGTGCCGATACTCAGTTCCGGGTAACCCGCGCTTTCGAAAATAGCGTCGTAGAGGGTGCTGAAGCGGAAACCGATCCAGTCCTGCGCAGTGTCGATCTGCAGTTCACCCTGACCGTTCACCATACGATCGCGAAGGCTGGTGACCCGTACGTCGACATGCTTGAGCCTGATCTTCACCGGCCGATCGCCCAGCTGTTCGGACAGCGCGCCCACCAGCGAGGCCGCGACCACGCCATCGAGCGTCTCGCGCTCCCGCGCGAGCGCATCGGTTGAAGATTTCGAGCTTGCCGGCACAGGTTTGGGGCCTGCCGCCAGCGCGGTCGAAGTCGCAAGACACAGGGCCACCACAAGGGGCCATCGGCGCAACCGTGAAGATGTCATCCGGTGAACAACGCACAAACCATCCGAACGCGGACCTGCAGCGCTCCACATCACTGCGCACCCACCACATCCGCGCCTTTGGGCGGGGTAAAACGGAACGTCTTCGCGCTGAACGCGGGATTGCGTTTCCAGCCGGTGAAGCTGATATCGGTGCGCTGGCCGAGCGCATCGAGAATCTGCATGCGGACAAGACCGGCCTTGTCGAAGCCGAGCCGCGCATTCTGGAAACCGGCATCATCCCCTTGCTTCGGCGTAAGTTCCAGCCAATCAAGCCCGTCTTTCGCGCCCCCGTCCTTGACGTTGAAATCCTGATCGAGTCGCTGCGGATCGATCAATGCCGCCAGCGGACTGTTCTGTTCCTCGGCCCCCTGCGGACGCACGCTGGCCTGCTTGAGATCGGGATCGTAGACCCAGACTTTCTTGCCGTCGGCGACGATCAGCTGCGGATAGGGCTTGAGGTATTCCCAACGGAACAACCGCGGCGCAGAAAGCGCAACACGGCCCGATGAGCTTTCCTTGCGCTTGCCTTTGTTGTCGAATACCTGTTGGCTGAATTGGCCTTCCAGGCCTTTCAGTCCTGCGGTGAAGACCTGCAATTTTTCACGCGGGCCTGCCATTGAAACGGATGAGAAGCACAAAACCATAAAAGCGAGTAAGAAGCGGAGATGGTTTTTCACGATTGAATCTCTCTGAAAAATTAATTGCAGTAAATGAGATGAAGATCATTGCAGCAAAAAGCAAATGCAAGCGATGATGATGTGCAACTGAGCCGGTTGCATTCATGATGAAGGACGTCGCATGAACAGGAAGAAATGGTTGCTACTCGCTTTGGCATTGACTGCATCGGTCATGGCAGGAATTTCTACTGCCAAAGAGCCTCCGGATGGGCAGGAATACGATTACGTTTATTTCTCCAGTCCAGCCAAGACCACGATGGTGGGCGGAAGGCGTGTCGGCTGCGGACTGGACCAGTCGTGGGGATCCCGCACAGGCGTTTTCACCCTCACGGTTGTACCCTGCACCAATTTTCCTTGACCAGTAACTAATCAATGCCGGGCTTCCGGCATTGATTGTCATTATCGCGGCGGCGGCGCAAGCACCGTGCGGTCGCCGTTATGCTCCGGCTGCGAGACCACGCCCGCCGCTTCCATCGCTTCGACCAGTCTCGCCGCGCGGTTGTAGCCGATCTTGAGCCGGCGCTGCACGCCGGAGATCGACGCACGACGGCTTTCGGTGACGATCTTCACCGCTTCGTCGTACAGCGGGTCGCTTTCGTCCCCGCCACCACCGCCACTTTCGGGCAAACCAGTGGGGCCGACGACCACGCCGTCGCCCATGGTCTGCACTTCTTCCAGGACGCCGTCGACGTAATCGGGTTTGCCGCCGATCTGCCTGAGATGCTCGACCACCCGATGCACTTCCTCGTCGCTGACGAATGCGCCGTGCACCCGCTCTGGCAGCGCCGTGCCGGGCGGCAGATACAGCATGTCGCCGTGGCCCAGAAGCGTTTCCGCACCCGACTGGTCGAGGATCGTACGCGAGTCGATTTTGCTCGATACCTGGAACGCGATCCGGGTGGGGATATTCGCTTTGATCAAACCGGTGATGACGTCCACCGACGGCCGCTGCGTGGCAAGGATCAAATGGATGCCGGCGGCGCGCGCCTTTTGCGCCAGACGGGCGATGAGTTCTTCGACCTTCTTGCCGACGATCATCATCATGTCGGCGAATTCGTCGATGAAGATCACGATGAACGGCATCGGCTCCAGCGTCGGCGGCGCTTCCTGCAGCTCCGGATTCGGGCGGAAGAGTGGATCCAGCATCGGCTGGCCGGCGTCCTGTGCATCCTTTACTTTCTTGTTGAAGCCGGCAAGATTGCGCACGCCAACCGCGCTCATCAGTTTGTAGCGGCGCTCCATTTCGGCCACGCACCAGCGCAGGCCGTTCGCGGCTTCCTTCATGTCGGTGACGACCGGCGCCAGCAGATGCGGAATGCCCTGATAAACGCTGAGCTCCAGCATTTTCGGGTCGATCATCAGCATCCGCAGCTCTTTGGCGCTGGCCTTGTACAGCAGCGATAGCACCATGGCATTCACGGCGACGGATTTGCCTGAACCTGTGGTGCCTGCCACCAGCAGATGCGGCATGCGCGCCAGATCCGCGACCGTTGGCCGCCCGGCGATGTCCTTGCCCAGCGCCAATGTCAGCGGGCTGGCGGATTTGTCGTATTCCTTCGAGCGCAGCAGTTCGCTGAGATAGATCATCTCGCGCGTGGTGTTGGGGGTTTCCAGACCGATCACCGACTTGCCCGGAATCACATCGACCACGCGCACTGATTTCACGCTGAGGCCGCGGGCGATGTCCTTGTCCAGCGAACTGATCTGGCTGACCTTCACGCCCGGAGCGGGTTCGATCTCGAAACGGGTAATCACCGGGCCGGGATAGGCACCGACTACCTGTGCTTCGATCCGGAAATCCTTGAGCTTGAATTCGATCTGGCGCGAGATGGTTTCCAGCGTGCCCTCGTCGTAACCCTTCGGCTGCGGCTTGGGATCGTCCAGCAGCGACAGCGGCGGAATGCCGGTGCCGTCGGCGACGTGAAACAGCGGGATCTGCTGCTCGCGCTTGGCGCGCTCGCTTTTTTCGACCACCGGTGCAGGCGGCGGCTCGATCTTGACCGGCGCGCGTTTGGCGCGCAGCTCGCTGTCGACCTTGCGCACTTCCTCGCGCTCCTCGCGCATCACCCGCACTTGCTGCCACTCGGCGGCCTGCTGCGTGCCCTTGCGAAAATACCGTGAGACCAGCGGCGGAACCTTCAGGGTCAGCGCACCGATACGGTCCATCACCGCCAGCCACGACAAGCCGGTAGCCAGCGTGATCGAAATCAGCAGCAGCGCGATGAGGAACAGATTCACCCCGACCGGGCCGAACCCGCGGAACAGCGAGTCCCCGACCAGCCGCCCAAGAATCCCGCCCGCCCCGGCCGAGAAATCCGGCGCCGCGCCGATCTTTACGTACAGCAAGCCGGTGGCAGCGACCAGAAACCCGACGATTCCGACCAGCCGCAGCGCCGGCCCCAGATCGGCAGCGCCATCACCATCGCTGTCCATGCCGAACAGCGCGATCCACGCAATTGCGCCCAGGATCAGCGGCAGCAAAAAGGCCGCATAACCGCAGAGATACAGCAGGACATCCGCCAGCCAAGCCCCGACCCGCCCGCCGGCGTTGTTCAGCGGCGCAGTCACGCTTCCGGAATGCGACCAGCCCGGGTCAGCAGGCGAGAAAGTGAAGAGGCAGACCAGCAGATACAGCAGGAACGGCGCGATCATGATCAGCGCGATATCGCGCACCAGCCGGTGCCGGAACGGGCTCTGTTTGGGAGCCTCGGCCACAACGGCACGGCGGGGTTTGCTGCTGCGGTCGGAAAGCTCGCGTGCCACCGTGTGGGAATGCCTGAAGGTATTCGTGTAGGGGTTTGATCTTACAGGGATCAGTGCGGCTTGGCATGGCCGCTTCGCCGCTTGCGGGGGGTATGGACCTGCTGTACAGACCGCTGAAACCGCAGGTGCAGCCGGGCTGCCCGAAGACCACCGGGCAATGGCCGGTCAAGTGGACGAAGGCTGTGGACGACAAGGCAAGCACCATCGTGATGTATTCGGCCGGAAACGAGAAAGGCACTGCGATCGCAGTGCCCTTTGCCCGTATCGTCGATCGCTTGCAAATCTCCACCTGCACACGACGACTTTTGCAAGAGACGCTAGTTGTTTTGCGTCCAGCACCCGCAGTTGTTGCCATCGCAATATTTGTCTGTTCCGGAAGGGCAATCCATTCTTATCGTGCCCGATGCGACTTTGCGTGGTTTCGCCCCCGCCTGAGTGCCCTGCGGGGCACCGGCTCTGGTTGGCAATGACTTTGAAGCAGGTGGATTGGCATCTGCAGATGCAGGTGCAGAAACCGGTGCAGGAACAGGTTGCGAACCAGCAGGTTGCGAACCAGATTGAGTAACGGGCTCGGAAAGAGATCGATCCTGAACTGCCGTCTGCGCGATGGATGTGCCTGAGAAAATTGCCATCAGCACGACGACAAGAAAAGATACTGTATGGAGCGTGTGATTTTTCCGCATGTCAAGATCCTCGATAGTTAAGGGTGTCGCGTCAGGCGCCAATCGATCATCAACTGCACAAAAGATCATTGATGACGTTCACGCCTCGAATCATTGCCTGCATCGGTACCTTCAATCTTTCATCAGACGATTAAACGTCAATCCGGCAGACTGATCGGCGGATCGATGACGCCGATGCCGCCGCCGTTGCGCAAGCACAC
>JANOXT010000289.1:0-5270 GCA_031418555.1 Lysobacterales bacterium
AACGGCGTGCTGCACAGCGCCGGCGTCAATGACGACGCATTGCTGGTTCGCAAAGACCGCGCACAGTTCCGTCGGGTGCTGGCGCCGAAGGTGCAGGGCACCCTGCATCTGGACCGGCTCACCGCCGACGAGCCGCTGGACCTGTTCGTGCTGTTCTCGTCGGGCGCCGGCAGCTTCGGCAACGTCGGCCAGACCGACTACGCCTACGCCAATGCGTTCATGGACGCGTTTGCAGACCATCGCGAAGCTGCGCGTGCACGTCATGAGCGCTTCGGCAAAACCCTGTCGATTGGCTGGCCGTACTGGCAGGACGGCGGCATGCAGCTGTCCACCGCCGATCTGCAGCGCACCGAAGCACGTACCGGGCTGTGCGCGCTGCCAACCGACATCGGCATCGGCTATTGGGACACGCTGATGCGCTCCGATCTGTCGCGGGCGCTGGCGCTGTATGGCCATCCCTCGAAAATCGCAGCTTATTGCGACCCGTCCATCGCCACGACAGCGCCTGTGCGCACGGGCGAGACCCAGGCCGACAGCGCTGCACTGCTGATGCAGGCCCAGCGCTATCTGTGCGCACTGGTTCATGCCGAAACCAAAATTCCGGCCGCCCAGATCGATATCGACGAACGCTTCGAAGCGTTCGGCTTCGACTCGATCATGATCGGCCGCTTCAACGCGACGCTGGAGCAGGATCTCGGCGATCTGCCCAAGACCCTGATGTACGAATACGAGACCGTCGCCGAGCTCGCCGGGTATCTGTCCGAGCACGCCGCCACCGCGTTGGCCGCGAAGTTTGCCCGCGAGGGTGCGGCGATGCCATTGGCCGGCACCGCTGCCGACGCCGCGGTAGACACCGCTGCCACCGTGGCTGATGCGGCCATGCCCGCAGCAATCCCGCTGTCGGCCCCGGCGCACGTCGTGAGTGAACTGCCTGCGAGTGAACTGCTTGCGCATGCCGAGCCCATTGCCATCATCGGTGTGCACGCGTCGTTCCCGCAGGCCGACGATCTGGACACGCTGTGGGAGCACCTGCGCTCAGGCGCGGATCTCATCCAACTGGTGCCGGAAAACCGCTGGAATTATGCCGATTTCTACGATGCCGATCCCACCCAGTCCGAGCACGGCAAGATCTACTGCAAGCGCGGTGGTTTCCTCGAGGATTTCGACAAGTTCGACGCAGGGTTCTTCAACATCGCCGATGCCGAAGCGGACATCATCGACCCACAGGAGCGCCGTTTCCTGCAGTCCGCCTGGTCTGCGATCGAGGATGCCGGCTACACGCGCGAACGTCTGAAACAGCGCTATCCCAAGGGCAAGAGCGCCGATGTCGGCGTCTTCGTAGGCGTCACCACCAACTCCTACCAGCTGCTTGCCCCGGAAGCCTGGCAGCGCGGCCAGATGGTCACGCCCAGCGCGATGCCCTGGTCGATCGCAAACCGTGTCTCGTACACGCTGGATCTGCAGGGCCCAAGCATTCCCGTCGACACCGCGTGCTCGTCATCGCTGGTCGCGGTGCATCTGGCCTGCGAAAGCCTGCGGCGCAGCGAGTGCCAGCTCGCGCTGGCCGGCGGCGTCAATCTGTATCTGCATCCCGCCAAGTACCAGTCGTTCTGCCACCGCCGGATGCTCGCGGTCGGCGACACGTGCCGCAGTTACGGCGCAGGCGACGACGGTTTCATCCCGGGCGAGGGCGTTGGTACGCTCGTGCTCAAACCGCTGCGTCTCGCCGAACGCGATGGCGATCGGATTTATGGCGTGATCCGCGGCAGTGCCTACGACCACAGCGGTCGTTCCAGCGGCTACGCCACGCCCAACCCGAATGCGCAGGCGCGCGTGATCGCCCAGGCGCTGGCCCAAGCCGATGTGCCGGCACGCAGCATCAGTTTCATCGAAGGCCATGGCACCGGCACGCAGATGGGCGACAGCCTTGAAGTTGCTGCGATCACCCAAGCGTTCGCGCAGCAGACCGCCGACACCGGGTTCTGCGCGTTGGCGTCGCTGAAGGCCAACATCGGCCACGCCGAGTCCGCGACCAGCATCGCCGGTATCGCCAAGATCCTGATGCAGTTCAAACACCGGCAGATCGCGCCGAGCATCCATTCGCAGGTGGTGAATCCGGACATCGATTTCGCACGTTCGCCGTGCGTCCTGCAGACCGGCCTGAGCGCATGGGAATCGCCAGCAGGCGTGCCGCGCCGCGCGCTGATCAACGCCTTCGGTGCTGGCGGCGTGAACGCCTGCGCGGTGCTGGAGGAATACGTGTCGGTTGAGACAGGCATGCCTGCCGAAGCGGTCGCGCATGCGGGCGGATCGCTGTTTGTGCTGTCCGCCGTGAATGCCGAACGCCTGCGCGAATACGCCTACCGTCATGTTGATTTCCTGGCGCTCAATCCGGGCTGCGACCTCGCGGCGCTGTGCCGCACGGTGCAGGTCGGCCGTGAGGCCATGCCCGAGCGGCTGGCGCTGATCGTCGACAGCGCGCTGCAGTTAAGGCAGACGCTGCAGCGCTGGCTCGATGCCGACCCCAAGATCGCCAATGGAGCGGTGCGCCTGTGGCAAGGCACATTGGATCCGCAGGCCGGTGCCGGCTATGCCACGCGCGAGCAGCGCGAACGCATGCAGGCACTGTGCGCTGCGTGCGATCTTGCCGGGCTTGGCGCGTTGTGGACGCAGGGCGGCAAGGTGGAATGGATGCGTCTGCACAACGCGCCGCTGCGGCCCGTTACTGGCGCCCCGGTGTATCCGTTCGCGCGCGACAGGCACTGGGCGGTCGACTTCACGGCGATGCAGGCGGCACCAATATCGGCGCCGACGACGACGCTGTCGCGCCTGCATCCGCTGATCTCCCACAATGCCTCGACGCTGTCGCGGGTGTGCTTCGATGCTGCGCTGGATGGGGACCAGTACTACGCCCGCGATCACCGGATCCAGGGCCAGGCGGTGTTTCCGGGCGCAGGCTTCATCGAAATGGCGTGCATCGCGGCGACGATCGCTGGCGAAAAACGCGTGCGCCGGCTCAGGGACATTTACTGGATACAGCCGCTGTCGCTGACCGATCCGCAGCAGGATCTCAAGATCGGGCTGCGCAACGCGACCGGCGACAGCGCGGCTTTGAACAGCGCGGCTTTGAATAGCGCGACCCCGAACAGCGTGGACTTCATCGTCACCACGGTCGACGACGATCACGAGACCGTCGTGCACTGCGAAGGCCGTGCATGCTTCGACAGTCGCTACGACAGTGAACCCGCCGCTGAACTTCCGTCGCGTCCGTCGTTGGCAGAATGGCGGCAACGGTGCGGCGAAAGCCACGATGGCGGGCGCTATTACAGTCTGTTTCAGCGCCTTGGCTTCGACTATGGCCCGGCATTCCGGGTTATCGACGAGGTGGCGATCGGCGATGGCTGCGCCTTGGCCAAGCTCACGCTGGATCCGTCGTTGACGAAGGATTTCGAGCAATACGTGCTGCATCCCTGTCTGATCGACGGCGCGCTGCAGACGGTGGTGGCGCTGTTGGCCGCCGATGAAGGCGGCGTGCCGCATCTGCCGTTCGCGATCGACGAGATCGAGATCCTCGGCAGCTTGACCCCGCGCTGCCATGTCCTGGTGGAGCGGTCCAGCGACATCGTGGGCGCGAGCACCGGCATCCTGCAGTTCAACGTCCATATCCTCAGCGAAAGCGGCGAAACGCTCGTGAAAATCACCAATTTCTACGTGCGCGCCCTGGTGCCGCCGATGCCATCGACGAGTGACGCGATGAACGCACGCGCGCCACGTTCACTGGCGATGAATTCATGAAGACTTCGGCATCCATGACCTCCAGCAACGATTATCCCATCGGCGAATTCCGCTCGGTGTTCCACGGCACCGAGCCGTTTCTCGCCGACCACATCATCCAGGGGCAGAAGATCCTGCCGGGCATGGCCTATCTTGAGATCGCCCGCGCCGCGGTCGCGGCGTCCGCGCCTCCGGGCGACGGTGCCATGCTGGTGCTGAGCGACAGCGTGTTCGTCAGTGCATTGACGGTAAAGGACAAACGCACGGTCACGGTGCGCGTGTATCCGGGCGGTGCCGGCCAGTTCGGCGTCGAAGTCAGCACCGAACAGGGCGTGCATTTCCAGACCCGTGTATCGGTGCAGAAGACGTCCGAGTGCCTGGCCACCAAAGGCTATGCTCCCGTGCTGGATATCGCCCGGCTGCGCGCTGGGATCACACGTCCCGGTCCGACGAAATCGGCGTTCTACCAGACCTACAGGAATCGTGGTGTCGAACTGGGTCCGTCCCATCGTGGCGTCGAAGAGATTTTCCTCGACGGCAAGGGCGAGGGTCTGGCCACGATCCGCCTGCCGGGCTCGTCTGCGCGCGGCATGGTGATGGACGCGGGTGCGCTCGACAGCATCATCCAGAGCGGTCTCGCGCTGGTCGATAATCCGGAGGCGAATGTCGTACCGTTCGCGGTGGTCAACACACTGGTCATCGGTGCGCTGTCGGACACGATGATCGTTCATATCCGTCAGCGCCCCGACGGTATGCACTATGTCGCCGCCGATGAGCACGGCAATGTCCGGGTGATCATCGAAGGATTCCAGACCCGCGAGATCGATCTGAACGCCAGGCAGGACCGCTTGAGCTTCCACCGGCCGGTCTGGAAAAACGTAACGCCGCCGCACGCTGATGATCTGGCGGTGCATGTGGTGGAGGCGAGCGGAGATTATGTCGCGACCACCAAAGCGGTGCTGGCGGCGGCGCAGTCGCTCGCAGTGGACAAGCACACGCGCTCAGCGCTTGAACTGCACGTGACCGAGCACAACCACGCCGCGCGCGGGCTATGGGCGGCGTTGAAGACGGTGTCGATGGAACATTCGCAGATCGATGTCCGCTTCAAATCGGGAGACGCGTATGTGGCGCTGTCGTATCAGGATGCGGACGCCGACATCGGTAGCGAGTTCGCCTGGCGCAACGGCACCACCGCGCTGATCAGCGGCGGACTCGGTGCGCTGGGCCTGCTGGTCGCACAGGACATCGCCGAACGTACGACGGGCAGTACCCTGATCCTGCTGGGCCGACGCACGCCGGATGAGGCGGAGACTGCGCGCATCGAAGCGCTGCGGGCGTGTGGTGCGAACGTCATCCATCGCCGCTGCGACATCGCGCGGCTCGATGAAGTCGAAACGATCGTCGCCGAGCATCCCGCAATCAATATCGTGATCCATGCTGCGGGGCTCATCGACGACGCCTTGGTGATCCACAAGACCGCCGATGCCATCGACACC
>JANOXT010000290.1:0-4053 GCA_031418555.1 Lysobacterales bacterium
GCGCAGCGCAAGTTGACGAAGCTGGCCGTCTGTGGACCAAAGGCTTCGATCTTGACTGGCGCAAATTCCACGGCAAACACACGCCGCAGCGACTGCATCTGCCGACCTATCCGTTTGCGAAAGACACCTACTGGATCGATCCGATCAAGGGTCTGTTTCCACAAAGTGCGGCGTTGCGTGCAGACACGTCAGGCAGCGCATTCGGCAATGCACCGCATGCGCTGCTGCACGAAAACACGTCCGATCTTGACCATCTGCGGTTTTCGTCGGTGTTCCGCGACAGCGACGCATTCGTGGTCGGCGCATCCGCTGCCGATGGTGTCGGCCCCCGATTGCCGTCGTCGGTGCTGCTGGAAATGGCGCGCGCGGCCGTCGCCTGCGCCAAGCGCATGGCCCCCGGCACCACCGCGGTCGAACTGAGTGCATTGCGATTCGCTTCGCCATTCATCGTCGACGGCAAAGCCGCACTCCATATCGCGCTGTCTCCCTCGTCCGATCACGACCGTATCGATTTCGATCTGTTCAGCGGCGAAGCCGAGGACGATGTACACGCGCAGGGCAGCGGCCGGCTGCTGTCCGTGGAGACCACCGAAAAAATCGATATTGAGGCGGCGCTGGCGCGGATGGTCGAAGCGCCACCGTCCACCGATGGTTCGTCCGTCGCTTTGCGCCTCTGGCGTGGAGCCGGTGAACTGCTGATCGCTGTCGACGACGGGCGCCTGTCGCCATCGTCGGACAGCATGCTGGTTCCGGCGCTGGCACATGCAGTGTTCCAGCGTTTGGGGTCCGCTTTGGCGCTCGATAGTTGTGAGCCTGCCGCGATCGGATCGCTGGGCATCCTGTCGGCATGCGAATCGAAGATGTGGATTTTGGTGCGCTGGAACGACGGCGAAGCATCCGCTTTGGGCACCTCCGCGCTCGATATGGACTGGTGCGATGCGAACGGCAATGTTTGTGTGCGCTGGCGCGGATGGGTGCCTGCCGGAATGGCCGGCGCCAATGTCTCGTTGCCTGCAATGCAGGGCGAGTCCGTGCTTGCGAGCATCGCCAGCGTTGCCGTACTGGGCAAACCCGACGCGATCGCACTGCCCCAGCCCGCCGCGGTGCCTGCCATCACCGGCCGTCCGCTGCCCAAGCCGAATGCATCGCGTCTGCCGATGCTCAATGCGGTTCAAGCGACAGTCCCATCTACCGCTGCATCCATGATCGCCACGCCGGTAGCCGCGATCATTGAGCACGTAATCGCTGAGCGCGTGGCAGACACGTCGAATCACCATCAGGACGTGCGCAGCTTCCTCAAGCGTTCGCTGGCGCAGGCGCTGTATCTCGATGAGGCGAACATCGACGATGACCGTCCGTTCGTCGATCTGGGTCTTGATTCCATCGTCGGTGTGGAATGGGTCAAGAGCATCAACAAAGGGCTTGGCCTGGAGATCGGCGCCACGCGCGTCTATGACTACGCCAACCTCGTCGCACTGGCCGATTATGTCGAAAGCCAGCTGCCTGCACCTTCTGCGACGCCAGCGAAGCCTGTGCCGGCCATCGCGCGCACCGCAGGTATTGTCCAAGAACCAAAGACGCCCGGCGTACCGGCTGTGGTCGCGAACGACATGACCGCTTCGCCTCCGGCGCCTGTTCCGCAGCGCAAACGCCCCGACCTAGACACGCTGCGGCTCGCATTGCGCAAAAGCCTGGCGCAGGCGCTGTATCTCGACGAAGCCGCGATCGACGACGACAAGTCGTTCGTCGATCTGGGGCTGGATTCGATCGTCGGCGTCGAATGGGTGAAGATGATCAACAAGGCCTATGGTCTGGAGATCTCCGCGACCAGGGTTTACGACTATTCCAACCTCACCGCACTCGCCCGGTTCATTGACGACGAGCTTGCGAAACTTCCGCCGGAGCAGCTCCCTTTAACGGCCGCTGCCTCTGCGCCGACCACACCGCCGCAGGTTCTTCAAACGCCCGCTGCTCAAACGCCCGCTGCTCAAATGCCTGTTGCTTCGACGGTTGCCGCACGGCTGCCGTTCGTGTCCGCGCCTGCTGGCGAACGGCCTGTTTTGCAGCGCCGTTCGCGCGCTGCGCAACTGCCCGTCGAAGCGTCCATCGCAGTGCGTCGCGCCGGGGAACCGCTGCGAAACGACGACAGGATCGCCATTGTCGGCATGTCGGGCCGTTACCCCGGCGCCGACGATCTCGATCAGTTCTGGAAAAATCTCGTCGAAGGCAGAAACTCGATCCAGGAAATCCCACCGGATCGCTGGGATGTGAATGCATATTACGATCCGACCCCGGGCAAGCCCGGCAAGGTCTACAACAAATGGCTCGGGCTGCTCGACGGCGCCGAGCACTTTGACCCGATGTTTTTCCAGATATCGCCGTCCGAAGCGGAGATCATGGATCCGCAGCATCGCCTGTTCATGCAGGAAAGCTATCGCGCCTTCCAGGACGCCAGCTATTCCAGCGCAGCGCTGAGCAACCGCAAGTGCGGCGTCTACATGGGCATCATGAGCAGCGAGTATTCCTTCCTGCTGGCGAAAGGCCATTCGCAAAACGTCGAAACGACCGGCAACAGTTTTGCGATTGGCGCCGCCCGTATCGCCTATCATCTGAATCTGAAAGGGCCGGCGATCCCCATCGACACCGCGTGTTCCTCTTCGCTCGTGGCGATCCATCTGGCCTGCCAGGCGCTGCTCAATCACGAAATCGACATGGGCCTCGCCGGTGGCGTGAGCCTTTACCTGATTGCCGAATCCTATCTGGGCATGTGCCGCGCAGGCATGCTGTCGCGCGACGGCCAGTGCAAGACCTTCGACAACAGCGCGGACGGTTTTGTCCCGGGTGAAGGCGTCGGCACTGTCGTGCTCAAGCGCCTCAGCGACGCCGAGCGCGACGGCGACAGCATCTACGGCGTGATCATCGGCTCAGGCATCAACCAGGACGGCAAGACCAACGGCATCACCGCGCCCAGCGTCAACAGCCAGATCGAACTGCTGCGCGATACCTATCGCAGATACGATATCGACGCGTCTTCGATCAACTATGTGGAAACCCACGGCACCGGCACGAAACTCGGCGATCCGATCGAACTGGAAGCGCTGTCCACGGTGTTCAAAGAGCACGGCGGAAAGAAAAATGCCTGCGCACTGGGCGCGGTGAAAACCAACCTCGGGCACATTTCCGGCGCGGCAGGCGTGGCGGGCGTGCACAAGGTCCTGTTGAGTCTGCACAACAAAACCCTGGCGCCAAACGTAAATCTGAAGCAGGAGAACGCGCTGTTCGATTTCGGCGCGTCTCCGTTCTACGTCAGCAAAGCCAGCCATGACTGGAGTCCTGCGGTGGGCAACAAACGGCGCGCGGCCGTCAGCGCGTTCGGTTTCAGCGGCACCAACGCCCACGTCGTCATCGAAGAATACCTGCCGGTGGCGCGTCAGCAGGCGGTCCTGCACCCATGCATCGTGCCGCTGTCTGCCCGTACCTCCGAGCAATTGACAGTCATGGCGCTGGAGCTGCTGGCATTTCTCGACAAGAGCGGCGCGAAAATCTCTGTGCGCGATCTTGCCTACACGCTGCAGATCGGCCGCGACCCGATGCGCGAGCGCTGCGCCTGGGTGGTGCAGTCCACCGCGGAACTGCAGACGCAGCTTCGCCAACTCCTCTCTTCGCCCGGCGAAAGTTCCGCCTGTCATCGGGGCACGGCGTCGCGCACGCAGGATGCCGTCATACCGACGGAAGAGGCTGCCGAACTCCGGCTGCGCGATGGCGTACGGCAGTCTGCGGCGCTCGCGGCGCTGTGGGTGCAGGGCGCGAAGATCGAATGGGCATCGTTTTACGCGGACGATTTGCCGCAGCGCGTGCATCGTCTTCCCGGCTATCCGTTCGCAAAGGAACGGTATTGGCCGCAGCCACTCGCAACCGGCGACGTTGCGCTTCCAATCAGCGTACCTGCCGCAGCTCTGCAGACGGCAGACACAGCGGAAGCGAGCCCGGAATCGAAATTGGAATTCGAAGCTAAGCGGTCGACCTGCTATGAGCCGGCGTGGCGCGATGCTG
>JANOXT010000291.1:0-1628 GCA_031418555.1 Lysobacterales bacterium
GAACGCGCGCGTCAGTACTTACATGCGCAACTTCGAGACTTCCGGGTGGATGAGCAAGCCCGAGCTGTCGGTGATCCAGGCCGAAGGCGACGACAAGGGTCTGCCCTACACCTTCAGCCTGACGGTGACGCTCGCCAATCCCAACGCCAAGAAAGAAGGCGAAGAAGGCGCTGTCGCGGTCGATCCTGCCGCAGCGGCAGCCGCACCGGCCACGCTGCAGCCACTGAGTCCGGCACAGCCTGCCGTTGTTCCGGCGGTTACGCCTGCCGCACCCACACCTCCGGCACCCGCGGCAGCCGCGCCTGCCTCACCCGCAGCGGCGCCGGCCAACCCCGCGGATTCCGACCAGCCTCAGCCGAATGGGGGGGGCAAGTCATGAAAAAGAAAATGTCGCTCAAGGAACTGGACTTCAACAATGCCGGTTCCTGGCCGCGGGAATGGCAGTTCGGTTTCTGTTTCGCGCTGGGACTGCTGATCCTGTTTCTATTGTGGAACTTCCTGACCCGGCCCAAGAGCGCGCAGCTCGAATCGTTCGAGGCCGAGGAAGCCACCAAGCGTCAGGACTACGAAAAGCTGCAGGGTCAGGCCGCGAATCTCGAGCCGCTCAAGCAGCAGCTGGCGCAGATGGAGCAGCAGCTGCAGCAGATGCTGCGGCAGTTGCCCAGCAAAACCGAAATGCCCGATCTGATCGTTGACATTTCGCAAACCGCGCTTGCCACCGGCATTACCAACGAACTGTTCCAGCCCGGCGAAGAGACTCCGCTCGAGTTCTACGCCGAAAAACCGATCGAGCTGAAAATGGTCGGCAGTTATCACCAGTTCGGCGCCTTCGTCAGCGGTGTCGCTTCACTGCCGCGCGTAGTGATCATGACCATGCACAACATCGAACTCACGCCGCGCGTCGATGCCAATGCGGACAAGAAGAAAGTCGTCGGCATCGGACCGAATTCCACGCTTGAGCTGAAGGGCACGGTCAAGACCTATCGCTATCGCGATGAGGACGAAACCACCTCTGCGACGTCAGCGGCCGCTGGCGCTACGACAGGCGCAAAGCCTGTCGCGGCCCCCGCACCGGCAGCCCCGCAAGGAGCCAAATGATGATGCCCAGACTTTTATCGATTCGATCGTTGATGGCGCGCCCGATGCTGGTCCTCGCGCTGGTGGCTGCGCTGTCGGGGTGTGGACGGTCGATCACCAGCACGCCTGGCAATGCTCCGAATCTCGAGGAGTGGGTCGCCGAGGTCAAGGCGCGGCCCGCGCCGCCGCTCGATCCTCTGCCGGTCATGCAGCAGTTCGAAACGTTCGAATATTCCGCGCAGTCGCTGCGCGATCCGTTCAGCAGCGCGTTCGCCGCGGGGTCGTCCGCTTCAGGGCCGCGTCCCGAAGCGAACCGGCGCAAGCAGGTGCTGGAACAATTTCCGCTCGATACTCTCGACATGGTCGGGACACTCGGTAAAGGCGGGTCCCTGATCGCGCTGGTGATGGTGCCTGAAAAGGTCACTTACCGCGTGCGTCCGGGCGATTACATGGGCCAGGCCGATGGGCGCGTGACTGGCGTGTTCGAAGATCGTATCGAACTCGTCGAACTGGTTCCCGATGGGGCAGGCGGTTGGCTGGAGCGGCCGGCG
>JANOXT010000292.1:0-10689 GCA_031418555.1 Lysobacterales bacterium
TTCACGGATGCTATCGCATCCCTGCATGTTGATGGCTACCTCGCATCGGATACGTGCGATGGTGGCATGGGTATTGCATGCGTTGATTGTGTTTGCGTACCAGCTGTCATGTATTTATGTTTTGCCTAAGCAAGGTTTTTCCCAAGCAAGTCTCTCGCCGAGCGGCTCTTCGTCGGCACTTGCTTGATCGGTTTGCGGCTTGCCCGCCGTATCTATGGAGGAATGATGTGACCAACGGCTTCACCGCAGCGAAGCAAGCCAACACCGGCGAAATGCGCTTCCATGAACAGGCCGGTGCTAGCGAAGGAGAGGATGCCGATCTCTCCGGGTGCAGTGCTGCGCTGTGCCTTTCGGATATTTCAGTCAGGCTTGCGGCCGGTGCCGACGAAGTACGGGCGGCGCAGAAGCTGCGATACCAGGTGTTCTACGAAGAAGGCGGTGCCCGTGCGGACGGAAACGCGCTGTTCGAGCAAAGCGATCTTGATGCCTTCGACGACATCGCAGACCATCTTATCGTCATCGACCGGCGGCGGGCTGCGGCTGGGCTGAATCGTGGCGTAGTCGGAAACTATCGTTTGCTTCGCGGCAACGCACGCCCGCGCGGTCGTGATTTCTACAGCAGCGGCGAATTCGATATCGATGTGCTGTTGCAGACTAATGCGCGCCTGCTTGAGCTGGGCCGGTCCTGCGTCCTGCGCGAGTATCGTCACCGCTCGGTGCTTCAGCTCATGTGGACTGCGCTTGCGAAGTACGTCGGCGACCATGACATCGAGCTGATGTTCGGATGCGCAAGCTTTCACGGCACGGATGGCGGTCGGATACAGGAGCAGCTGGCCTACCTGCATCACTATCACCTTGCGCCACAGGCTTTGCAGCCGCATGCGATCGGTGCCGAGACATTGCTCATGGATCGACTGCGTGCAGAGGACGTCGATCCGCTGCGTGCGCTCAAAGGGTTGGAACCGCTGATCAGAGGCTATCTACGCCTGGGCGCCGTGGTCGGACGCGGTGCGCACGTCGATCGGCAGTTCAACACCATCGATGTGTGCATGATATTGCCGACCGCGGCGTTGTCCAAACGTCATATGCGCCGCTTCGAGCGTGAAGGCAGATTCCAGCTCAGCTCAGTCGCGGCCGAGGATGCATCGGCCGTTGCCGTCATCGTGCCCCCATCGCCATCGATTGCCTAGCCGCCCATGCGCTGCATGCGGGCAACGTTGAAACTGCTGCTCCTGCTCGTTCTGGTGGCGGTTATTATTCCTGTCCAGATGCTGTTGCTTCCGTTCGACCGGATAGCGTGGCGAACGGCACGCGCCTGGCATCGCGCCGTGGCCCGGGTGCTGCAAGTGACTGTGGAATGTATTGATCTGCCGCTCACGCATGCGCAGGTTGCTTATGTGGGAAACCATCTCTCTTATCTGGATGTCTTCGTCCTTGGCAGTTTGGTGCGAGGAAGCTTCGTTGCCAAGGCGGAATTGCGCCGATGGCCGTTGTTCGGATTTCTGGCCACACTGCAGCGAACCATTTTCGTCAGCCGGCATCGCCACGACGCGACGAGAGTGACTGATCAACTGCACGCCGCACTGCAGAGCGGCCGCAATCTGATCCTCTTCCCGGAAGGCACCAGCTCGCTCGGTCTGGAAGTGCTGCCGTTCAAGTCGAGCGCTTTCTCGGCGATCGGTTCACATGCGTCTAGCGGCCTGTGGATCCAACCGTTCACCCTCGATCTGCGCAGTGTCGATCGCTATTCCGTTTCCTCGATGCACGACAGCGGCATCTATGCGTACTGTGGAAACGCGGTGCTCTTGCCCCATTTGTGGCGCTTCATGCAGGGCAGCGGTGCGACGGTGAGGGTGACGTTTCATCCAGCGCTCGACGAGACGGTCGCTGCTGACCGAAAACAGCTTGCGCGGCTTGCGCACGCCCGTGTCGCGTCTGCGCTGTCTGGTCAGCTTTCGAAAGCGGTCCCGTGACCGCAGGTCGTCTTCGATGAGTATCAGGAAGATCGTCTTGACACTGCTTGGCATCGCGATGGTCTGCGGCTCGGTGTGGATCATGACGGGCATTCTCAGCACGATCACCCTCTCCCAAGTTGTCGACGCGGTGCACCGTACGCCGGCGACACGGCTGCTGGCCTGCGGGCTGGCGACGGCGATCAGTTTTACAGGCCTCGCCTACTACGACCGTTTTGCCACATGCCTCGTCGTACCCGATGCGGTTCCGGCACATCGCGCCTGGGTCGTGGGCGGCGCCTCCCACGCCTTGTCCAATACGCTCGGATTCCACGCGGTGACCGGCGGCGCATTGCGCTATCACTTCTACCGGCAGGAGCAGGTCCGTGCCGTCGACATTGCGAAGATCACGATGGTAGTAGGCGCCTGCGTTGCACTGGGCCCGCTGTCGCTGTTGGCGATCGTCTTCTCGACGGCAGCCACACCTACGTTTGCAGCAGTACGAGTCGTGGGGATTGCCGTTCTCGGCTTGCTGGCGTGCGCTGTCTATATCTTTCCCGGCATCGCGCAGCGCTTTCGATCGCAGCCCGAAGCCAGCTCTGCGTTCAAACGCACCGAACTGATACTCCCCTTGGGCGTAAGTTTGGTCGAAGCCAGCGCTGCGCTGTGCGCGCTCTATCTCCTTCTGCCCGCCGGTCTGGCACCGGGTCTGGTCGCTTTTGTAATGATCGTGCTGAGCGGCTCAGTGTTGGGCGTGCTCAGCCATTCGCCAGGCGGCGTTGGCGTATTCGAAGCGACGGTACTCAGTGCATTTCCTGCCGATCACCGTGGCGATGTCCTCGCTGCGCTGCTGCTCTATCGTCTGATCTACAACCTGACGCCTTTTTGCGTGGCGGCAGCAGGGTTGATCTGGCAACAGCACTGTCATTTGCATCGGTCTTGACAGTTTGCTGGACAAGGCCAGGATGGGCTTATCCAGTGTCGCCTCAATTCGACGGAGGATAATGCTTCATCAATCGCTGTTGGCCCAGATGCAGCCGTGCCAATGCCAGCAAGCCGATGGGGCGATGCCCGGCGCGGCGCTGCGCATTGGCAATCCGGAACAAAAGCCGTTGTTTTGCGAACACGATCCGGTACACATCAAAGATCGAGTACTTGGGATCCCAGGCGTGAACCGCTTCGGAACCGGCGCCATTGACCTCCATGATGGTGAACTCGCCATTGCGCAGCGCGTCCAGCGTCGTATAGCGCACATCGAAACGTCCGACGTGGAAATTCTGCATGTCGCGCGCAATGGCGTCCACACGCGACATGAGCGCCGGCGTTACCGCATCGGTGGCGTCTTCGTAGTGGCCGCCGACCCGGGTCGACGCGATCGTCGACAGCCTGACTGTTTCGCCAAGTGCCGGCACCTGTTCGGGGTCGTGCGCGGTCCGATGCAGCGCGCTGGATGTCAACCGGCTGAGCCGGAGATCCGCGGCGATCAGCGTGGCAAGCGTGTCATGACCGTTGCCGACCACGCGAGGGTAATGC
The DNA here is from genome assembly GCA_031418555.1 of Lysobacterales bacterium. Lineage (GTDB taxonomy): Bacteria > Pseudomonadota > Gammaproteobacteria > Xanthomonadales > Xanthomonadaceae > Lysobacter_I. Next base: position 3,486 of record JANOXT010000292.1, read on the forward strand.
CGAAGCAGGACGCCGATCAACGACCCCACCGCATCGTCCGGGTGACGGACATAGAACAGGCCCGCTTCGCCGTGTTCGGACAGATAGCGCTGCAGCACTAGCGTCTGCCCTGAGGGAAAGGCAGTGAGATAGCTGGCCAGTGCCAGCGGATCAGAAATTTTGTTGACCCCATAGCCGCACCAGCCAAGATCGGGTTTGACCACGATCGGAAAGCTCAGCCCGGCCTGTGCCATCGCCTGCATCACATGCGTGATGGTCGTTTCCGAGCCTACATTCACACCGATGTAATCGGCGGTCGCGGCGCGTGCGAGGGCGCCCATGATTCCGAAGTATTCCAGCTTGCCCTCCCCCACCAGGCCGCCCGCCGTGATGCGCGGATTTGCGATTGAAGGCAATGTGATACTGCGATAGCGAATGCCTAGTGAAGTCCACTGGGCGATCATCGGCAGCAGATTCAGCCATTTCGGCAGCCGCTCAAAACGTCCGACCCGTGCGGCAACAGGCAGCCGCTGGTCTGGAACGGATGGAATCATTGCCTGCAGCTCATGATTGCGCTGCATCGAGAATTTCGTAGTGCACAGGCTTGTATGCGAAGTTGTTGGACTGTCCAGCCGAGCACGCGGTGAGGCCGACGATCAGATTTTGTTTGGCCTCGAAAACGATGTAATCGCCGGCGCGACTCAGCGGAGGCTTGACGGCAACGACGCCCGTGGCCGCATCCACTGTCACGTTCATGAAGATATTGAACGCGGTTGGGATCTGATCGGCGAGGATCCCGAACGGTTGCAACGCTGCAGCCAAATTCCCGAAACACCCCGGGTGTGGCTTGGCGTCGCCGTAGATGATGCGGAACATTTCCGCTGAACACGGCGTCAGCAGGAAATCATGGCGGCCGACAGTGTCCTCCACGATCTGCACCATGATGTTGCTTCGGTTGGAATACAGCGGGTCACCCGTGCTCAGATAGATATTGCCGGCGTAATCGATACTGCGCCCCGACGACAGGACTTCGCCGATGTCTTCCTTGCGATAGGCCAGCAGATCGGCCACCTGTTCGCCCAGAGGGTCGATCACCTTCAGTCGTTGCCCTTGATTCAATTCGAAGGCCACGCCGCTGCGGGGAGGGATTTCAATGATCATGATGATACGGATATCCGAGGGTTGAACGGACATTGCCAATCATCGCCGACAACGCGACCACTGTACTGCGGCGCCTCGGATATGACGCCATGGACCGCGAGCATGCGGTTGTTCGAACCGGACAGCGCGCGATCACGATCGGCGATCGCCGTTTTTAATTTTTCGTACCGGCCCTGCGAACGAAGTCGCTCGAACTGGCTGTGGAGATTGAACACCAACGCAGCATGATGAAACCGACGGGCAGGCCGACTGGCGCCAGGGTGCACGCCAATCACATAAAAACCATGACCCGCCACGCTCATGCCGAACGCGGGCGATCCGGGATCGCTACTGACGGCCGGATCCCAAGCATGCTTTTGCGCATCCAGTTCATGTATCGCCTGAAGCCGTTGCCACAGGCGCTGCTCGAACTGCGTCTCGGACAGCAGAGGCGTGTCGGGAAACGTCATCGCGAAACTCGTGAACAGACGCTGCGCTGACAGACCTTCGACGAAGATCTCAATGCGTTGCAGGATCGCATGGTCAAAGTCAGCGGCGCAAAGATCCCCTGCGGTCATGATATCCAGACCGCCACAGCTCACTGCCGCTTTGGCGCCTACGCACGGAAACGTTGAATCATCGACGAAATCGATGAAGGCCTTGGCTGCGTTCGACCGGGAAGGTGTCATCACTGTGCCGCAATTGGATTGGACGCTACTGTGGTGTCCCACTCCCAAACACAGTGTGAAGCGCGGCGCCGAAAGGTCGAATGCCACATCCAAGCTGTTCAATCGTTTTCATCCGGGCAATCAGCAAGGTCGGTCATGCGAATCGCAACGGGCATCTTCAAGCCGTCATCACTCTTTGGCTACTCGATGCGATGTTGCCGGTACGTGATTCCTCTCTGAAGAAAATCCAACCCGATCAAACATTTCATTCAAGGATAGCCGCAATCTTTAAGGCGCTTCGATTTTTTGATCGCTACTCGTGGCATTGATCGCCTGCAAGCAACTACTCACATCCGGAGGGAAACGACGCGGTCTTGTAGAACAACGACAGAAACCGTCGCTCAAACCGCACCTGCGGCATTCCTGAAGCAGGGTATTGCCTTTTGCTTTTCTGTGTGTCGCGGGCGAATTAAGCCAACCAGCCCTGACGGAAGTTTTTATCGACGCGGCCCTGCGGGATCGGGCTCGATACCACTGTTTGCAAACTGAGGCGCCGCAACAGGATTGGCGAGCGCAAATGTCTGCGGGTCCTGCAGCAACGCGCGGGTGCGCTGTGAAGCCTGCGCCAGCGTCGTTTCGTTGTCCTGCATGCCTGGTAGCAATGCACGTTTTGCTGCGGGATCGATCAACTCGCCTTGGACCGCGATCAACGCGCTGCAGTTTTTGTTGAAAACCACGCAATCGATCCGCGACAACGCCTCGTTACGTCCGCCGATGCCGGGCCGCTCCTCGCCCGCCAACGAGGTGTACGCAACATTTGCAGCCGTTTGCTTCAGGCGCTCGCCGGTGAAGGCCTCCGGCGGAATATTCGGCGAATGCTCAATGCCATTCAGCGCCTGCTGAAAACGCAGGTGGCCCGGATGCGTGCTGTGGGTGATGTCCTGCGTATCGGGCGAAATAGAGGCATGCGGACTTGGCGCAGACTGTGTCGGCGTCGGCGGTTCACCGGGCGTGGTGTGCGCAGCAGCAGGAGGCTGTGCCGGTGTGGCCGGCGGAAGCGTGTCCTGCTGTTGGGTCTGGACCCGCGCGGCAGGGCCAATGTTGAATTCGCCAAAACTGCCCTCGCGGACCAACCGGTTGAGGCTGACCGTAATCTCCGGATTGTCCGCGTTCCAGCTCGCACCGATGTTTTGATTGCCTTCCCCTGCGCGCTGGTTGTTGCCATACGGGTTACGCAGCGTGACCAACGCTTCGTTGTTTTGCGGATTGCGCGCAACGCCCACCACCATATAAGCATGGCTTTCCTCAAGGCCATCACCGACATCTCGACCCTGCGTAGACATCGACACCGGCCTGCCCGCCGTCAACGCGTGCTCCACGTCGGCATGGACCCTATCCAGTCCCAATTTGGCACCCTGTAAAGGCGCCCGGAACGGCGGCGGCTCAGGGCGTGCGACATGGTCGGGGCCGGTGGGCCGCATCGGCGGGGCGTCGGGATTGAGAATCTGGAGACTGCGGCCTGATTCTCCGGTCAAAGCATAGGTGCCATCGGATAAGGCACCACCGCCAGTCAAAGCACCAATCGTGCGGTAGCCTTGGCCAAAATTGACCTCTCCCTTCGGGTTGCGGCCATACAGTTCAGCAAAGCCGGCTTCGATTACGGTGGGCCACAGCGGCCCATTGCGCTCGCGGTTGTTGTCGGCTGTGCCACCGCCATTCTTGCCGATATTATGGCGAATATCTTCTTGAGATACGGTAATCGATTCTTGGATCGCATTGGTCTGCCCCTGGCTTTTCTCCTGCGCGCTGGGTGGCCGATACAAGCTCACCGTGAAATCCCCGGTTTCGGCATTGAAACGAATAGCATCGCGAATGCGATCCGGCTGCCGTTCGCCCAGCGCGCCCATGGGCGCAAGGAAATAGCAGTTATAGATTTTATCTTGTTGAATATCTGCAGCATGTGGGCGACCATCCGCACCGTACAAATCCGCTGTAGTGTACTGCCGTTCTTGTCTGGCCATATTATTTGTCTTCTGAGGTTTTATGTTGATGTTTTAGGTAAGGCACGAGTTCGAAATAACCTATCAAACTTCGCTCGCGTGTACCGGGCAAAAAATCATTGGTCATAACAAAGGCGATATAACGCGGCGAGCTATCACCAAATGCCCATAGAAAAATCATGTAATTATCATCGTCAAACCAACCGTCGGTCTTTAGCACACCGCCCAAGTTCTGTGTGACATATTGGTTTGCCTTTGAGCCCACTGAAGATGACGCGGTGAACCCGGACTGGGTCAAGACGAAACGCTGATCGACCATCCGGTATTCATCCTTCAAATATTGCGCAGTCCATCGCACCATCGCGGCTTTTGCGCGCATCTGTTCGCGTGGTGGCGACAAGCGATCCAGCGGCTCAGGCGTAGCCCATTCCTGCAAGTCTTTAAGCGTACTGCTCGCCGGCTTGACGGTTTGGCAGCCTGCCACTACGCAGCACATCAGCAACAGCAAAAAAACCAGTAAGGCCCGCTGCCCTTTAAATCCACACAGATTCACTGCAGTGTGTTGCTGTTGTTGCCTACTCATGGTGATACTCCCTTGGATCTTGCAGCTAACGGTACATCAGCTTCGTTCCAGCAGGAATTGTAGTCGCGTAGGGTGGGGTGAGCGCAGCGATGTCCACCCTTGGTGCGGCGCTGCGGCCATAGCAAAGAGCAACCGTTTTTTGGTATGCCAGCGATGCCTGAAAGGTCCGATAATCCGTCGCTGGTGTGCATCGCTCACCCCACCCCACCCCGCCCCGCCCTCATAGGGTGCTGCCTTGGCGCACCGTTTTTTTTGCTGACTGACTCGACGAGCCTCGATCCGTTTCTCTTCTCCCCGAATGCAGGGAGAACGTGGCCGAAGACCGGATGAGGAGCGGGCCGCCGGCACAAACGTGACGAAGCAAATCAATGCTTGGCTTTTCGTAGCCCGGGTCCCGCCATCGGCGAGACCCGGGGGCTCGACTGGCATAGGCGTGCAGTCATTCAACCTGACCCTGAGGTTTACTTCTTCTTTAAGCCTGCGACGACTTCCGACACGCCAAGTCCCAGTTCGAGCTGAAGGCGCACGAATTCGCGCTCCTTGCGCGATAGGCTGCGACCCATCTCGATACGCACGTCCTCAGCCTCCAGAATGCGTAGGATCCTTGGCATCGCCGATCCTATGGCGTCCGGCCCGTAACCTGCCTCGCGCAAAGCCGCACTGAGAAGGGCTTCTATATCCATGATGCGTCCAGATCTGTTCGAGGCGATGCATTGTGCATCAGAAGATACGTACGCTGCATGAGAGGCATGCCAACATCGCGTAGGGTGGGCTTTATGCTCACCATTGCAACGCATCCGTCGCCGCGAACAATCATCGAAGCCAAACCATTCGCGGGCAAACCGATTGCCGGCATCGTTTGAGCGGCATGCGGTGGGCATAAAGCCCACCCTACGAAGTTTACTCGCTATCCGTTCGACACTAGGAAAATAGCTTCAAGCCACCATTCGGTGTGATCTTCAAACTGGCGCAGCAATGTTCTTGAGGCTTCTCGCCGTATCCCTATCTTTGAGAGCAGCAGAAGCAGCGCCTCTTCTCGCGGCACCGTAAGGTTGAACTCCCGAGCTCCGTCGCGATGGAAGAAAATCGCCGACATCATCAAGATGTCCTCTTCATCTAGATCGATGGGCCGGCCATACACGAGCGGAAATCCCTCCCGAAATGCAATTTTGTAAATTTCGCTGATTCCATGAAGACGCGTGAATTGATCCCCTGCAGTCTCTTTGAATGCACCGGGAAGCTTTGAAAAACCGTAGTAATGTAGAACCAAAAAAACCATCAAAGCGATCTCGGCACACTCGGCATTGATCGAGTTTTGTCCTGTTCCTGATTTTGGGTTTTGCTCGACTGCATAGCGCAGGTCAGAGAGCCTGTCGGAGATGCACCGCATTTGCCGGTCGATCAAGTCATCAATCAGGAAGGTTTGCCCTTCCAGCTCTGTCCGAAGCGCAGCCATAGCACACCGATGAAGCGTCCAGAAGCTGTCAATGCCAGACACACCACGCTCGATTATAGAGTCAGTATCATCATCAGATACTATCGGCAGCTTGAATATGGCCGACAGACGCGAAGCAAAGGTAAGAATGGCCAAATGGTCTATTAGATCGGCCTTAAAAAACACGTCTCCATTGATGAGGACTCGGCCGTCTGTGCCAGGCTCCACGTGCTTTATCGCGCTGAGCGCTATGCGTCTTGGGCTCTCGAACTTCTGCTTACAGTAAATAGCCTTGTTCGTGACTAGCAATCCTTCTTTTGCACCACCAAACAATGTGTCATCTAAAAGTATAATCACGTCTCTAGGTGCAATTTCAGATGCATAGGACGAAATAGCACCCTCTCGTTTCTTATTCGGAATATTGGGTCGCGCGTACACTTTGTCATGAAACCATTCCCACTCCGGCTTCAACAGAACGGAAGCTGCGTCTAGGATATCGGGCATCTGTGCAGCAGGTGCATGTTGATTGACGTAAGTGGCGCTAGCAGGTGTTTCATGCCGATCAAATTTTGCGCGCAGATCAGTGCTAATAAGAACTTGGTAGGCCTTGTTAACTTCCTGCATCTTGCCCGTCGCCCACGCTTGCGTCTCTGCGTCCGATTGGGAGTATCGATCAGGGTGGTACTGGCTGCGCCGGCCCTTATAGGCTAGCTCGATCTCTTCGCGCCCGGCGCTCGGGCGGACTCCTAAAATCTCGTAGTGGTTCTCGCTGGACACGCTTCCCCGCTCCTTGCTTGTTGATTTTCGGACGCTGCAATTTTGAATATCACTAACTTTAATTTTGACTTGAAGGAACAATCTTCTATGTGAAGCACATAAGGCTGTAAGGCGTAACTCGTGGAGCAGAACCCGCATAACGATTGCCGCAGATTTAGGACATAGACCCGTTGAAAATAGCCGCATCGCCTGCGGCGGCTCCACCCTACATAAAAACCACCTCGAACTGCAAAAAAGCCTCTAACAGGCTGCTGAAATATCTACCGTTTCAAAGCGCTCTCCTTTCACTTCGCGGCTTCAATTCATGCATTTCCAGCCGCAAGAGCGAAAGTGATCATTTTTTAGCCAAATACCATCGCTTTTCGAACGATTTCTTCCGCATTTCCACTATTTATCCGGTTTGCAGACGCAACTTCCCTGGCGTTCGCATCCTTGTCAGGTTGTAAGCCGCCATCGTCAGCATCAGCACTTGATCCACTTTCTCCAGTCCACGTAGCATCACCTGCCGCAGACCACCCACCAGCTTGCCCCAGCCAAACGGCTGCTCGACAAGCTTGCGCTTCTGCTGCGAGATCGAATAACCATCACTTCCAGCCACACTGTCCGGAACCGCAGAGCGGCG
>JANOXT010000293.1:0-1936 GCA_031418555.1 Lysobacterales bacterium
GCCGAAGAGTGGAAGGTCTCGCGCGACGATCAAGACGCTTTCGCTCTCGCCTCCCACCAGAAAGCCATCGCGGCGATTCAAGCCGGCGAATTCCGCGGCGAGATCTCGCCGTATGAAGTGATCTCGCGCCTCCCCGATCTCGGCGGCAACGCTGTGCGTTTGAAGAAAGCGCTGGTCGAGAACGACGAAGGCCCGCGCCCGGATTCATCGATCGAAGGCCTGACCAAGCTCAAACCGGTCTTCCGCAACGGCCAGTTCGGCGGCACCGTCACCGCCGGCAATGCTTCGCAGATGAGCGACGGCGCCGGTGCGGTGCTGCTCGCCTCCGAACAGGCGATCAAGGATTACGGCCTCACGCCGCTCGCCCGCTTCGTCAGTTTCTCGGTCGCCGGCGTGCGTCCGGAAGTGATGGGCATCGGCCCGATCGCCGCGATTCCCAAAGCGCTCAAGCAGGCAGGCCTCACCCAGGATCAGCTCGACTGGATCGAACTCAACGAAGCCTTCGCCGCACAGGCGCTTGCGGTGATCCGCACCTGCGGCATCGATCCCTCGAAGGTCAATCCGCTGGGCGGCGCGATCGCATTGGGCCATCCGCTGGGCGCAACCGGCGCGATCCGCACTGCAACCCTTGTTCACGGCATGCGTCGTCGTCAGCAGAAATACGGCATGGTCACGATGTGCATCGGCACAGGCATGGGCGCAGCGGGAATTTTCGAAGCGCTTTGATCGTGGAGGACCATCGCGTCTGACCAAACAAGGGGCGTCGTATTGCGCCCCTTGTTTGGCTTTGATATCGGGGGATCGGTACTACGCCATTTCTTCCTGGGCGATCTGGTTGCGACCGCCGCGCTTGGCGACGTACAGCGCCGAATCGGCGCGCAGCCACAGGCTTTCGTAGTCGTCTGCATCGCTCTGTATGGTGGCGATACCGATGCTCAGGCTCGGCTTCAGCTCGCTGGAAAACGCATAGGCGGAACTGCGCACCGCCCCAAGGATGCCGTCAGCGGCTCTGGCGGCCGCAGCTTGATCCAGTCCGGGCAACAGGGCACAGAACTCGTCCCCACCCAGTCTCCCCAGCAGGTCCTGACTGCCAAGCGACTGCTGGCAAATCCGTACGATCTGCGACAGCGCCTGATCGCCCGACGCATGGCCGTGGCGATCGTTGATGAGTTTGAGATTGTCCAGATCGATCATCAGCATCGACACCGGCTGCCTACGGATCCTCGATTGGCGGATCGCCTGTTGGGACAGTTCGACGAAGAAGTGCCGGTTGTATGCGCCGGTGAGCGCATCATGAATCAGCAGCCGCCGCAGCTGCGCATTGTCGGCATACAGCATCGGCACTGCCAGCCCGAAATAACTGCCGGCAGCAAGGGTGATCATCGCGAACTGCAGGGTCAGCGCATGCGCGCCCAACTTCAGGATGTAAACCAGCACGACCAGAACCAGACTGAACATCGCGATCGCCACCAATGATTCCGTCGCTGCCTGGGTATGCACGATCCACAATTGAAGCACGATCGCGATAAACACGATAAACAGCAAGGGTTCGTTGTCCGGAATTTGGGCAATCGCCAAGAGCGACAGGGTCACTGCGCTCAACACAAGCAGCAGCTTCATGACGAACGGTTTGAAGCTTCTCTGCGGACGCGGCAGGTCGTCGAAGGCATACAGCCGATGCGATGTGCGAATGCCGACGTATCCCGAAAAAGCGCGCAGTGCGAAAACCAGCATCGGCCCAGTCGCGATCAATCCGGCGTAATCGCCGATCAACCATGGGAGTACCAGTGGTGCCATACCGCTCTTCGGTACCAGCCCGACCAGGCCCGTCACCCAAGCGCCTCCGACCGATGCGATCAGCGCCGCGATCATGCCGCCCAGCAGAAAGGCCACCACCGTACGCGCCATGGAAGGCGCGGTCGTACGCGGAATGGAG
>JANOXT010000294.1:0-5487 GCA_031418555.1 Lysobacterales bacterium
CGGCTTATTGGCCATTGCGGCTGCTTTTTTGATAGGAAAAATCTCTAAAAATCACAATGCGGCACCATAGTCATCGTCCCCGCAAACAAACGCAGCCGATGAAAAGCATGTTGACTACATTTCCGCGAGGACGTATCTCCGATTGGCGTACTTGGCGGGAGATTACAAGGCGACGATTCAACTGACCCAAACCGCGCCCCATATGAATGGACAGCCAGAACAGTTGCAGATAGACGAGTACGCAGCGCATAAATTCCGCAATTTACTCCAATACCGAAGCTACCCAAGGCCACCGTCAAAGCTTTAGCCATGTTGCCGCACTACCCCACCGCAGGCCCTGCGCTAGCCGGGCCTCTCTCATTGTCACGGCCGCGTCGCGATTTCCAATATCGCCAACACGGTCATCGCCTCGTCTCGCGACGCTCCGCACATCTCCGGCTCCGGCTCCGGCCGCAGCGAACCACAGAACGCCGGGCGTTCGGGCTGGCCGAACAGCAGGCAGCGCAGATCGTCGTCCAGCTGCACGCAGGGGATGCCGGCGGGTTTGCCGTGCGGCATGCCGGGGATGGGCGAGGCGATGGAGGGCGCGATGCAGCAGGCGCCGCAGCCGGGGCGGCAGTCCATTGGCAGTCGTGGGAGGGCAGCAGGCATCGGCAAATTTCGGTCTTGAAGCGCTGGGAAAGAGACGGCTCGCCAAGGTAGAGTAATCGCCGAATACGACGACAGACGACGGAATCCGGGGCACAGAGGATGCGGGAACGAGGCAGAGCGATACCGGCACGGCCGGCAAACGGCCCTATCCGGAATCGCCGGCGCGCGCGCGATGCCGATGCTGCCGTGGTCGCGATGTTCTCCAAGGCCGCTGGTCGATGACCGCCCGCGCGAGTGCGCTCGACACCGTCCGCAATGTGTACACCCCTGAGGGCGTGGCCCTGCGCCTGCCGGCTGCGGGCCCGGTACCGCGCGCGCTGGCGTGGGTGATCGACACCGCGATCCGCTGGGGCATCCTGATGGTGGTCTCGATGCTGTGCGCGCTGTTCGGCAAAGCCGGCTATGGCCTGTATTTGCTGGCCTATTTCGTGGTGTTCTGGGGCTATCCGATCCTGTGCGAACTGCTGTTCGACGGCCAGACGCCGGGCAAGCGCGCGTTGGAACTGCGGGTGATCGCCGATGACGGCGCGCCGGTGGGCTGGCTGGCGTCGATCACCCGCAATCTGCTGCGCACCGTGGATTTTCTGCCGGTGGGCTACGGCGTGGGCCTGTTCGCCAGTTTCGCGGACCCATGGGGCCGGCGGCTGGGCGATATGGTCGCCAAGACCATGGTGATCCACGCCCCGCGCGACCGCCAAAGCCTGCGGCCACCGCAGGAGGGCGCGCAGGCGCCGCTGCAGCCGCTGCAGCCGCAGGAGCAGGCGGCGGTGATCGCGTTTTCCGAACGCGCGGCGCGGCTGACCCAGGAACGCCGCGAAGAGCTGGCCGACATCGCCGCGCCGGTGGTCGGTACCGGTGGCGCGGTGGGCGTGCTGCGCCTGCAGGCCGTGGCCAATTGGCTGTTGGGGCGGCAATGAGCATGCCCGCAGCGAGCATGAAGCCGGCGGTGATGCGGCAGGAAGCGTTCGTCACCCGGCACGACGCCGAATGGGCCGAATTCGACGCTTGGCTGGTGGCGCGCGGGGATAGTCCGCGCGCATCGCGCAGCCGGCAAAGCCAATGGCAGGGGCTGCGCGACGAAGACGTGCCGGCGCGCTATCGCCGCCTCTGCCAGCAGTTGGCGCTGGCGCGCAGCCGCGGCTACAGCCCGCAGGTGGTGGAGCGCCTGCAGGCCCTGACCCAGCGCGGTCACGCGGTGTTCTATCGCGCGCCGCCGCCGCACTGGCGGCGGGCGCTGGAATTCTTCCTCGCCGATTTTCCGCGCCTGGTGCGCGCGCAGCGCGGCTGTCTGCTGGCCGCGCTGCTGCTGTTTGTGGTGCCGCTGGCCGGTTCTTTCGTCGCGGTGCAGCTCTCGCCGGAGCTGATCTACAGCGTGTACGAACCGGGCGATATCGCCGGCATGGAACAGATGTACGACCCCGCCGACCCGCAGCGCAAACTGGGCCGCGAGAGCGGCGACGATCTGGCGATGTTCGGGTTCTACGTGATGAACAACGTCGGGATCGCGCTGCGCACCTTCGCTAGCGGCCTCATCGCGGGCGTCGGCACCGTCTACGTGCTGATCATGAACGGCCTGATGATCGGCAGCGTCGCCGGGCATCTGCAGGGCGTGGGTCACGGCGAGCCGTTCTGGCGCTTCGTTGTGGGACATTCGGCGCCGGAACTGACCGCCATCGTGCTTGCGGGCGCTGCCGGGCTGCGGATCGGACTGGATCTGATCGCGCCCGGGCGACGGCGACGCGTGGACGCGCTGGTCGAAGGCGGCAAGGTCGGCGCGAAACTGTGTCTGGGCATCTTCGCAATGCTGGTGTTCGCCGCGTTCGTCGAAGCGTTCTGGTCGTCGATCGGCTGGATGCCGGCGATGGTGAAATTCAGCGTCGGCGGCGTGCTGTGGACGTTGACGCTGCTCTGGCTTGGACTGGGCGGGCGAGGCGGATCCGCTTACGCGGCACTGCCGCGTGATCCGCCGAGCGCCCGGTCAGGGATGGCCGGGCCGGACGATCCGAAGCCGGCAGCGCCGCGCCACGGATGGCAGAGAGGAGCTTCGGCGAGCGCCCGGCCAGTGGATGGTCGGGTTGGACGATCCGAAGCCGGCAGCGCCGCGCCAGGGATTGCAGCAGGACGCTTCGAATGAAGCTGGACACGCTCACCGTCGAACTGCGCCCGCGTTCGCCTTGGGAAGCGATGGAGTTGGGTAGCGCGCTGGTGCGCAAGCATGCCGGCGCGATCTGGATCCCGTGGCTGATCATCACCGGCAGCGTCTTCGTGATCCTGAATCTTGCGGCCTGGGCGATCGGCCATGTCTGGCTGGCGTGGCTGGCGCTGTGGTGGCTGCGGCCGGCGTTCGATCGCATACCGCTGTACGTGCTGTCGCGCGCGGTGTTCGGCAGCGTGCCGGGCATCGCCGAAACCCTGCGCGCACAGCTGACCTGGGGCTGGCGGCCGATGCGCGGCTATCTCACCTGGCGCCGGTTCAGTCCGCTGCGCGCGGCGCTGCTGCCGATCGATCTGCTGGAAGGTAGCGACCCCGCACGGCTGGGCGAGCGTCGTCGGGTGATCGGCGGCGGCATCGGCGGCCATGCGGTGCAGCTGTTCGCGATGTGCGCGAACTTCATCTTCGCCCTGCAGCTGTCGCTGGTGCTGCTGACGGTGATCGCCGTGCCCAACGAACTGCTGCCCGAAGCGGGGCGCGCGGCGTGGGCGATGATCACCGAGCAGCCGCCGGCGTGGCTGTTTGTTGCGCTGAATCTGGTCGACTGGCTCGCCGTCGGCTTCATTGAACCGTTCTTTGTCGGCGCCGGTTTCGGCCTGTACCTCAACCGCCGCACGCAGCTGGAAGCCTGGGATCTGGAGATCGCGTTCCGGCGCATGCGCAAGCGCCTGGAGGCGGCCGGCGGCGTGCTGCTGCTGCTGGCGCTCGCGCTGTCGTTGCCCATGGCGCTGCCGGCGCACGCCCGCGACGACGCGACCTGTCCGCTCCCGCAGCGCACGGCAGTACCCAAGCGCGCTGCCGGGCCAGACGCCGCTGGCGCGCCGCCCGTGGTGGTGTCGCAGTCAGCGAAAGACGCCAACGATGGCGGCGCCAATGCCGATGCTGCTGCGGTGCCGTCTCCGGCCGGGCCCGACGGCGCCCGGAAAACCAATGCCAATGCCAAGGCGCCGGATGGCACCGAAGCGCAGATCAAAGACAAACACGAAGACAACGTCGAAGTGCGCACGCTGCGCGGGATCTTCGGCGACGGCACTGCCGATCACGCGACGTTCGACAAAGCGGTCGGCAAGGCCTATCGCGATCCGCTGCTGCGGCCGAAACAGAAGACCACCACCTGGGAACGGCGCGATAAGAAAAAGAAAAAAAGCGAAGCGCGGAACAACACCGACTTCCCGCAGCTGAAATGGCTGTCGGATCTGCTCGGTTTCATCGCCGAATACGGCCTGTGGATCCTGCTCGGCGTGTTGCTGCTGATTCTGGCCGCGACCGCGAAACGCTGGTGGCCGTGGCTGGCGGGCGCCGCTGCGCGGCCCGAGGCCGAACCGATACCCGTGGCGGTCACTGCGCTTGGGTATGCCGAACCGCTGCCGCCCGATATCGCCACGGCCGCGCGCCGGCTGTGGGCCGACGGTCAGCCGCGGCGCGCGCTGGCCCTGCTGTATCGCGCCAGCGTGGAAGCGATGAGCGCGCGCGTCGATGCGCATCTGCCGCCGGGCGCGACCGAAGCCGAATGTCTGCGCCTGTCGCGACGCATGCCCGCGCCGGAAGATCGCGAAATATTCCAGCGCATGGTCCGCATCTGGCAGTACGCCGCCTACGGTCAACGCCTGCCGGCAGCCGATGAATTCGCTGCGCTGCTGCAGACGCTGTCGCAGCGCTTCGGGTGGACGTCATGAGCCAGCGCGCGAACGCTATACGCGCCATCCTCCTGGCGCTGGCCGTGTCCGGCCTGGTGGCCGGCTTCGTCGCGTGGTGGACGCACACCTATGTGCGCGTGACCAAGACCATCGATCTGCCGCCGAAAGGCGAAGCCTCCTACAACCCGCTGTACGCGCTGAAAATCGCACTGCGCAAAGACGGCCAACAGGCCGATTCCCGCCCGCGCCTCAGCCTGGACGCGCATCCGCCCAAGCCCGCCGACACCCTGCTGATGCTGGGCGATACGCGCACGCTCTCCGCAGCCGAGACCGCGCGTCTGCTTGCGTGGGTCGAAGCCGGCGGCCATCTGATTGTGCGTACGCCGCCGCCCAGTGCCGCGATCGGCGGCAAGGACGTTCCGCTGCTCAGCGACATCGGCATCGTGCCGGTCGATGACGAAGTGGCCGGCAGTGACGTGGCCGATGATGTATTCGCCAAAAGCGAATCGGCAAAAATCGAACCGGCCAAAGGTGAATCGACGAAAGATGAGTCGTCGAAAGATGAGTCGTCGAAAGATGAGTCAGCCGACGACATCGCCGATGACGAGGCATCGACCTGTCTGCGCCTGCAGGTGCAGAAGATGTATGAGCACATCGAATTCTGCGAAGGCCGCCCGTTCTACTTCGTCGATGAGGATGCCGAGGCGATCGCAAGCTGGGGCGACGAAGAGACTGGCGAATACGGTTTCGCCCGCGTGCCGTGGGGCGAAGGCAGCGTCGACGTTCTCGCGGATCTGGATTTTCTGGTCAACCAGAAACTCGAAGACGGCCCGCATCGCGCCCTCACCCGTCAGCTGCTGCAGCCCAACTATGCGCGCGGCGGCACGTTCCATCTGATCTACAGCGCCAATATGCCGCCGCTGTGGCGGCTGTTGCTGGATCATGCGTGGCGCGTACTGCTGCCGCTGCTGCTGGCGCTGCTGGTAT
>JANOXT010000295.1:0-7871 GCA_031418555.1 Lysobacterales bacterium
GGGCCGGCATCTGGTGGGAATCCTCACGGAACGCGATTACGCACGCAAAGTCGTGCTGCACGGCCGGAGTTCGGCCGACACGCCGGTACGCGACATCATGAGCATTGATGTGATTACAGCGACGCTGCTCGATACGTCCGACAGATGCATGCAGTCGATGACCGAACTTCGCATCCGACATCTCCCGGTGCTGGATGGGGATGATGTGGTGGGGATCGTGTCGATCGGCGATCTAGTGAAAGCGGTGATCGAGGATCAGCAGGCGGAGTTGGAATCTTTGCAGCGGTATATTGCCAGTTGAGGTGACTTTTTGTGGCTTTCGTTAAACCAGAATATACAAAGGGCCAGATCAATCGAGCCGGAGATATTCTGGCTGGAGATCATGACATACCTGAGGAAGACGATGCTCACTTCGCTGATAATGTTCTTGCAAATTGGCGTGCTGCGCATGGATATCCAATAAACACATTCCAGGCAACATTGCGGCACAAGCTTAAAACGATAGATACCAAGGCTATAGTTGCACAAAGGCTTAAAAGAACCCCGTCAATTGTTCTAAAACTTCAGCGGTTCCCCAACATGAAGCTGGCTAGGATGCAGGATATTGGTGGGCTTCGTGCGGTCGTTTCTTCGATCACCAAAGTCAGGCGTCTTCAGCAGTCGTATATTGAAGCAAGATTTCATCATGAGATGATTTCTTCCAAAGACTACATAAGCAATCCAAAAGATGATGGTTATCGAGGAATACACCTTGTTTATAGATACTCTAATCCTCTTGCCCCCGAATATGATGGCCTCTCGATTGAAATGCAATTCAGGACGAAGCTCCAACACGCGTGGGCAACAGCTGTAGAGACTATGGGTACGTTTCTCGGCCAAGCTTTGAAGTCTGGACAAGGAGAGCAAGAATGGCGAGATTTTTTTTCACAAGCTGGTGCTGCGCTCGCTATGCTGGAGAAAACCGCGCCTGTTCCGGGTTATGAAGCTTTTACAGCTCAACAAGTTCATTCAATGATCTATGAGTCAGAGCGTAAGCTTAGAGTCTTAGACAAGCTTAGTGGCTTTGCTATCGCAGCGGATAAAATTACAAAAGAGAGAGGGCAGGGCGGGTATCATCTGATCGTCCTCGATGCATTCCAAAGAACAGTCACGATTAAGCCGTATCCCATATCAAGACTAGACGAGGCTAATCTCGATTATGCAGATATTGAACGAAGAGCCAAGTCAGGAGAGCCTGTGGAGGCGGTGTTGGTTTCTGCGGGCCCTGTAGAAAATCTCAGAAAGGCATACCCAAATTATTTCTTAGATACTCAGGTTTTCGTTAACCAGCTGAGGAGCTTTATTGCAGAAGCTAGGCCTGATCGCTTCATCAAGAAAAGCCGGAATCTGTAAGCAAAACTCGCACGAAAAATAAGATTCGTATGCTGGATCATTCGTCCAGCGAATAGTGCAATAGAAAAGCTTCCGCGCTTTGCGCGGGTAACTTTCTTTGGCGCACTGCGCCGCTTGCGGCGCGAACGGCGAAGCCGGCCCGAAGGGCGAGCGCCGTAGGCGCGAGTCAAGAAAGTTACCAAAGAAAACACTCAGATCCAAGGCAAACCTGCCGTCTGCAGCGTAGTCGGGATTTTTCGATGAGGCGTCCTGCCTCATCGAAAAACGGTACGCGTCCTGCGCACCGCCCTCCGGGTCTACAGTCGTGGGTGGGTGCGCTGCCACGGATATAGCGATGGGACGTTGACGATTGCTAAGTACAACTTGTGTGGCGGAACCACCGCAGGTGATTCTGCCAAATTATGCGCATTCGTGAATGTAAATTTTCGGCAGCGGAGCTGGTCGTCACCTGCGGGAGGGGCGCTCTGCGGCATTCGAAGACTTCAACCCAATCTGTTGAGTAGGTTTTAGTAGGGCGGGTCTCGACCCGCCGTAAACGAAGCATCGAACCGCAAACGGCTGTGATGATTGAGGTGTCACCGCTTTTCTGTCGCGGGCGACATGATTCGATTGAAGAGGCGGGTCAGGACTCGCTCTATGCAGTCTTACAGCACCAGTGCATTCATAGTAAACGTCAACACGCCGCCCGAAGGTAATGTCGGCAGCAGGATGCCGCCGCCGATCAGATTCGCTGCAGTGAGATTGATGGCTGCGGGGCAGACCGCGCTGCCGCTGGCGCTGCAGGCGATCGTGTCCTGCAACTGCACTCTGTTCGGGACATCGGCCAAGCGCGCGCCGCCTGCGGAATTGGGGCCGTTGTTGCTGACCGTGATGGTATAGCTGACGATGGTTCCGGAGACTACGGAGATAACGCTGTTGCTTTTCGCGACGACAAGGTCGGTGAACAGGTCGTAGGTCAGGTCGGAGAGGCCGGCGAACTGCGGGAACGGGTTGGTGTTCGAGTCGTCCGAGGTGAAGAACACGATGCGCACCGAGGTGATCGGTGTTGCGCCGAAATTCAGCGCGATATTGCCTGCGGTGCTGCCCGCAGCGGCGGCGGCGATGCCTTCGTAGCCGTCCATGTACAGCTCGTCGTCGCGCGCGACCGATGCGCCGGTCGAGGCGATCAACGCGGTTCCCGCAGCGTTGTTGCTGCCGTTGTAGAAAATCTCCACCGCGTCCGAAGTGCCGCTGCCGGCGCGCAGATCGATGTCGAGTACCGAGAACTGCAGACTGGTCACCGGCTCGTCGAAGGTCAGGGTGACGCTGAAGCGGTCGACGGGGTCGTTGTTGCCGTTGTTGATGTCGAAACGGCCGTAACCGGCATGCGCGCCAAGCGTGCCGGCGTTGAAGCTGAAGTTGGTTGTGAAGGTGCCGCCATTGGTCGCCACCGCGCGGGTCACGGTAGCGCCGACGCGGTTGGAGGTGTCGACCAGATGCGTGCCGCTTGGAATGCTAGTGAGCGAAGGCAGGCCCTGGCCTTCCCACACGATATTGTCGTTGCCTGCGTGCGCAAGCACCGGAAGGCAGATCAGCGCAGATATCAGCAGCCGTCGATCACATCGAAACATCGGGGTCATCCGTTGAACCATATCGCCAGCAGCGCGTTGCCGTGCGTGGCTCGTGATCGATCATAACCCTGCAGGCTTCGGGCGCAAGCTGGAAACAAGCGCCGGCAGTGGTTATGCATCGATGGACAGGCTGGTTCGCGGGTGTATTCCACTGCCGCATCAACCCGCAGGCATGGTTAATGCCTGGTTGCCGCTGCGCATACGCTGGCGCGACTCATCCGGTGGCCGGAAGCGAGGTGAGTCGGTGGAAACTGCGTGCTATAAAGCAGTCATTGCAACCGGTCGCCCGGCATCATGACGAAAAGCTGCCTCATCGAGAAAATCGGTTATCACATCCCGCTCAGCGAGACGGATGCGCGACTGTTGGCGCGGATGGAAGAACATGAGGAGCACGCTGCGGCGAAGGCACTGATCCGTGAGATCGGCGAACCCGCCGAGCGCCTGTACGTGGTCAAGTCGGGCTGGTTTTTCTCGTATATGTTCCTGCCGAACGGAGCGCGGCAAGTGCTGCATATCCACTATCCGGGCGACATCATCGGCATTCCGGACATCGCATTCCTGCGCACGACGGCAGCGCTTGCCGCAGCCACCGACGGCTTGCTCTGCCCGTTTCCGAAGTCCGCGCTGGACGATGTGTTTGTACGCTCGCCGCGACTTTCCGCGCTGCTCTTCAGCATCGGCATGGTCGAGCATGCGGTGCTGGCCGACCGCATCCGGATCATTAGCAGGATGGGTGCGAAAGAACGCGTCATCCATTTTCTTCTGGAAGTGATCTCGCGCCTGCGGGTGACCCGGCGGGATCTGCGGACGCACTTCAATCTACCGCTCAATCAGGACATGATCGGCGACGCCATCGGGTTGACCAACGTCTATGTCAGCCGATCGTTGAAGCAGATGCAGAGCGAAGGCCTGATCAGGCGCGATGGGCACGGTATCGAGCTGCTGGATGAGTCGCGCATGAAGCAAAGCGTCGATTTCGATGACCGGCATTTCAAGATCGATACGTCCTGGTTTCCGCAAGCCTGAGGCGGGGGCGAATGCGCGCGCTAAGCGCAACTGGCGGCATCACGGCATCCGGTTTTAATCCAGATTAAGGCTGCGACCATCGGCGCGCTGTAAGTTGCGCCCCACTTGCCGCCCACATCGACGACTCAACACGCATGAAATCATTTTTTCGCGCCATCGTCGCAGCGAAGTTTGCGCGCACAGCCGAGGTTGCGAGCACGCCGCAACGCGCATGAGCAGCCTCCATGCAATCGCATGCACCAGCGAGGCTTATCCGATCGAACGCAGCCGATTGATCGCAGTGCTTGAGGCTCTACGCCGCTTCAATGCGCGGATGGCGGTGACGGGTGTCCTGTTCCATCATGCAGGCCGTTTTTTCCAGTATTTCGAAGGGCCGGAAGATGCGGTCCGGCGGGTCCATGCGCGCATGTTGAACTCGCCTTTGCATCATTCGCTGCGGACCCTGCTGGATATGCCGCTGCCGATGCGGCATTTCGAGTCGTGGCACATGGGATTTTGCGAGCCTGCGCAAAATCCATTCGAGTCTGACGCCAACGCGCAGTGGCTCAGCGCAATGCCGCTCACCCGAACGTCGCTTGCGCGATCCGAATCGCTCTCGCTGGTGCTGTCGTACTGGAGTCGCTGGGTCGCCGATCAGCCTGAGAAGCCAACGCCGGGTATGTTTCCGGAACGCTGACCGCCGTCAGCCTGCCGGGCGAGCGGTCACCACCTGCGCCATCACCGCGATGTAATGGCAGACGCTGCCTGCAATCACGAACAGATGCCAGACCGCATGCGAATACCGCATCTTCGGACGGTGATAGAAAAACGTGCCCAGGGTGTACGCGATGCCGCCGCCTAGCAGCCAGCCGAAGGTCCACGGATCAAGCGCGTGCATCACCGGTTTGGCGGCGACCACGATCAGCCAGCCCATGGCGATGTAAACGAGGGTGGAGATCAGCTGGAAGCGGCCGGTATAGAACAGTTTGAAGATCACTCCGAACACGGCCAGCGCCCAGATCACGATGAACAGCCACCAGCCCACGGTCGCACGCAGGCTGATCAGGGTGAACGGGGTGTAGGTGCCGGCGATCAGCAGATAGATCGCGCAGTGGTCCAGGACTTTCATCCGTCCTTTCACGGTGGGATGCTGGATGGCGTGGTACAGCGTGGAGGCGACGTAGAGCAGCAGCAGGGTGATACCGAAAACGATGGCGGCGCTGAGCTGCCAACCGTCGCCGTACAGCGCCGCCAGCGTGATCAGCACGGCGCCTCCGGCGAGCGCGGCGGCTGCCCCCAGGCCGTGGGTGAGGGCGCTGGCGATCTCCTCGCCGACGGTCTCTTCGCGCTCGATCTTGGTCAGGCTCATGCGTCGATGATCTCCGGTTGCTGTAGTGCAGACATTCCAGACGTATCCCGCACGCCCCGCGGGCTGCCGACCGGCTGTGAGATGATGCACGCACATCCACCGGTTTGCCCATGATCGTTTCCCATCTGCATCGCTATATTTTCGTGGCCATGCCCAAAACCGGCACCCACTCGGTGCGCCAGGCCCTGCGGGAGCACCTCGGCCCGGACGATATCGAGCAGGTCGGTCTGTTCATCAATCAACGCTTCCCGTTCGATGACATCGCCCAGATCAAGCATGGACATCTCAGCGTGCGTCAGGTGCGGCCGTCTCTGGGCGACGTGGTCTGCGACGACTACTTCAAATTCACGTTCGTGCGCAATCCGTTCGACCGCTTTGTCTCGTACTGCGCGTTCATGACCCGGCAGCACGGCGCGTTCGAACGCGATCCACAGGGCACGATGCGGAAAATCCTGTTCGAAGTCAGGCCGCTGGATCACGTGCATTTCCAACCCCAGTACACGCTGTTGACCAACGATGCCGGCGCGCTGGAGATGGATGTCATCGGCCGGGTCGAGCGCATGCAGGCCGGTTACGACAGCATCTGCGCCAGAATCGGCATTCCCGCGCGCGCGCTGGACAAGGTCAACCGTTCGAAGCGCGGCGACTATCGACAGTATTACGATCAGGCGCTGATCGACGGCGTGACCGAGCTGTATCACCGCGATCTTGCGCTCTTCGACTACAGTTTTTGAAGGAAGGCCTGCGATGCGTCACGACCCTTACGCCAATCCCCGCAAGACCACCTCCATCCTGCGCCTTGGCGCGGTCGATATCGGCGCGCTGAAGGCTGCGGTGCTGGCGATTCCGGAGCCGGTGTGGGATGCGGAAAATGCCGACAAGCCGAACCGCTTCGAGGCCTTGGACAAGACCCGGCACATCGTCTTCCGCTTCGTCGACAGCGTGCGCGACTGGCGCGGGTCGCACGACCGCCCCGCATGGGCCCCGTGGCGCGCGCTGCTTGAGCCGGTGATGCAGGCGGCAGTCGCGCAGTACGATTATGCGAACGGCGCATTTCCGCGGGTGATGCTGGCGCGGATGGGCCCGGGCGGCGAAATCAAGCCGCATCGCGACGCCAACGCTGCGGCGAAATGGCCGCACAAGATTCATGTGCCCGTGCTGACCAATGATCGAGTGACCTTCTTCATCGACGGTGTGGGCTATCACCTGCCTGAAGGCGAAGCCGCAGAGGTCAACAACATGGGCGTGCATGCGGTCAAGAACGATGGCGATGCCGATCGTATCCATCTGATTTTCGAATATTACGACGCCGATCAGCCGCCGCCCGAGTGGCTGGCGCAGGTGACGGCCGGCGTTTGATTCTTATTCCAGCCGATTGAGCCTGCGTACGCGCCGCAGACGGCGCTGCAGGCTGCGCGGATTGTCGAACAGGTATTCCTCTACTTCGACCTGCATGCCGTCCTCGGCGCTGAACACTTCATGCATGGCATAGAGCCGGCCGTTGCCCTCGAATGCCAGCCAGCGTTTGCCGTCCTGCACGACTTTGATCTGCGACACCGATGGGATGATGGCCTGTAGGGCGTCGCTGTCCAGCAGCTTTGTCGTGAGCAGCAGCTCGCGATGTGCGCGTAAAGCCGCCGCGCGGTCCTGCGTGGTGCGCAGCGCGGATTCGCGGTCGATGCGGTGGATGGGTTGCAGCTGCGCGAGCGCCACCCGCACTATTCGCTTGCCGCTGCGCTTGCGGTGGATGTCCATGATCACTTTCGCCATGTAGGCGTCCTTGTGGTCGAGCGCAGCGAGTTCGCTGCGCTTGCCCAGCAAGTATTGCCACCATGTCGCGATGATCGCGCGCATCGCGTCAGTCGATTGCGACCGCGTGCGCATGCTCGCGCGTCGCCATGAACGTCACCGCCGGCGCGCGCTCCTGCGCCAGCTGCAGGTTCACGCGCGTGGGCGCCAGATACACCAGTTGCCCTGCAGCATCCACGGCGAGATTGGTCGCGTTCTTGTCGCGAAATTCTTCCAATTTTTTGGCGTCGTCGCAGCGGATCCAGCGCGCAGTCGACACCTGCACCTGCTCAAAGGCGGCGTCGACACCGTATTCGTCCTTCAGCCGGTACGCGACCACATCGAACTGCAGTACGCCGACAGCGCCGAGAATAAGGTCGTTGCTCATGAGTGGCCGGAAGAACTGGGTGGCGCCTTCTTCGGACAGCTGCGCGAGGCCTTTCTGCAGCTGTTTGAGCTTGAGCGGGTCGCGCAGACGCGCGCGGCGAAACAGTTCGGGCGCGAAGTTCGGGATGCCGGTAAAGCTGAGGTGTTCGCCTTCGGTAAAGCTGTCGCCGATGGAAATGGTGCCGTGGTTGTGGATGCCGATCACATCGCCGGGCCACGCGGTTTCGGCGATCTCTCGGTCGCTGGCCATGAAGGTCAGCGCATTCGCAAGCTTCATGTCCTTGCCGGTGCGCGTATGCAGTGTTTTCATGCCCGCGCTG
>JANOXT010000296.1:0-5830 GCA_031418555.1 Lysobacterales bacterium
GGCGATCGAGCGGGTGATGGCCTGACGGATCCACCACGTGGCGTAGGTCGAGAACTTGTAGCCGCGGCGGTATTCGAACTTGTCCACGGCCTTCATCAGGCCGATGTTGCCTTCCTGGATGAGGTCGAGGAACTGCAGGCCTCGGTTGGTGTATTTCTTGGCAATCGAGATGACCAGGCGCAGGTTGGCCTCGACCATTTCCTTCTTCGCCTTGCGGGCTTTGGCTTCGCCGTAGGCCATCGCGCGGCTGATGTCCTTGATGTCGACAAGGTTGAGGTACAGCGCCTGTTCGATGGCGATGGTCGCTTCCTGTTCGGCGATGACCTGTTCTTTCACGTCGCGCAGGCCCGAGGACCACTTCTGCTTGCGCTTGAGCATCTCGTCGACCCAGCCCACATTGGTCTGGTTGCCTTCCCACGCGCGGATGAAATCCTTGCGCGGCATGCGCGCGATGCGCGTGGAAAGATCGAGGATGCGGCGTTCGTGTTCCTTGATCTGGCCCAGTACTTCACGCAGCTTGCGGACCAGCGTATCGGTGAGCGCCAGCGGCAGTTTGAGGGTCATGAACTGCTCGGCCATTTCCTCGCGCAGCTTGGCAACGGCCTTGTTGGCCGGGCCTTGTTTGGCGTAGGCCTTCTGGAACTTCACGTAGTCGGCGGCGAGGGCTTCCATACGCCGTGCCACTTCAGCCGGATCGGGACCGGTCGGGCCGGCTTCGGCTTCGGTCTCTGCTTCGGCACCTTCGGCGACTTCTTCGTCTTCGACGGCCTCCAGTGCGTCTTCCGCGATCTCGGCGACCGGGATCTCTTCGACCGGTTCTTCGATATCGTTGAAACCCACCACAATATCGGCCAGACGCTTTTTGCCGCCTTTATGCAGGTCGTATTCTTCCAGCAGCAGCTGGACCGACCACGGGAAGCTGGCCAGCGCGGACATCATCTGCACGAGGCCTTCTTCGATCCGCTTGGCGATGGCGATTTCGCCTTCTCGCGTCAGCAGTTCGACCGTGCCCATTTCACGCATGTACATGCGCACCGGGTCGGTGGTGCGGCCACCTTCGCCGTCCAGCGCGGTCAGCGTCGCCGCCGCTTCTTCGGCTGCAGTGTCGTCGACTTCGCGATTGCCGGTGGTGCCTTCGGCCAGCAGCAGAGTATCGACATCGGGCGCGACTTCGTGCACCTCGATGCCCATGCCGTTGATCATGCCGATGATGTCTTCGATCTGTTCCGGATCGACAAGGTCGTCGGGCAGGTGATCGTTGACCTCGGCATAGGTCAAATAACCCTGCTCCAGGCCTTTACTGATCAGTTGCTTGATGTCGGACTGCGGAGCCTGACGTTCGTTGGCCATGGGCGCCACCGTGGGAAAGTGAACCCGTAATTATAACAGCCCCGGGGTGGGGGCTGGGTACCGGACCGGGCGGAAACGGCGTTTGAAGCGATTGGAGGTGTTGGGTCGGTAGAACGCGCGACCGGGGAAAAGAGGTTGTACCGGAGCGATGTGGTGCGCTGACGCGAGGCATTCAAGTCCGATTCGGCGCCGCGACCGCGGCATTCAGGCCCGCAGCAGGAACGTGACCGGGCCGTCGTTGACAAGACTGACCACCATATGCGCGCCGAATTGCCCTGTTTCAACGGCATTGGCGTGCTTTTGGCGGCAATAGGCAACCATTTCGCCGAAAATAACCTCAGCTTCCGCAGGCGGTGCGGCCGCGCTGAAGCTGGGGCGCAGGCCGGATGCGGTGTCGGCGGCCAAGGTGAACTGGCTGACCAGCAGCAGACCGCCGCCAGTGTCGGCCAGGGACAGGTTCATCCTGCCGCTCGTGTCTGAGAACACCCGGTAGCGCAGCAGGCGGTCGCCCAGCTTCGCGACCTGGGCCGCGCCGTCCCCGGGCTGCACGCCGATCAATGCCAGCAGCCCCGGGCCAATAGCGCCCACGGTCTTGCCGTCGACGACGACGTTGGCTTCGGTGACGCGCTGGATCAGTGCGAGCATGGGTGGGGGCTGCAGGCTGTGGAAGGAACGCGGCAGCATCGACGGGACCGCCTTCGCGATGCAAGTCCACCCGTTGCAGGGTGCTGTGCTACAGGCGATGCGCTTCGCACGATGTTTTTTCAATGGTGTGATGCGTCTTCTTCTTTCACACGGTGTGCTGCCGGTGGGCCAAGTAAACTCGTCCGATGTCCGAAGCTATCGCCCGCGTCCTGTATTTACTGGTTGGCGCATTCGCCCGTTTGCCGTGGCCGTGGCTGCGTGCGCTTGGCGACGGGATCGCCTGGCTGTGGCGGCGCACCGATGGACGCGAGAGCCGGGTCACTGGACGCAATCTGGAGCTGGCGTATCCGGAGCTGTTGCCCGGTCAGCGCGAGGGGATGCAGCGCGAGATCCTGCGCACCACCGCGCGGCAGACGCTGGAAACGCTGCGCCTGTGGACCCGGCCGCATGCTGACAATCTCCGGCTGATCCGCGAAACCCAGGGCGTGGACCTGTTCGATGCCGCGATCGCATCCGGGAAAGGCGTGATCGTGGCCGCGCCCCATTACGGCAACTGGGAGCTGCTGAACCAGTGGCTGGCCGCGCATACGCCGCTGGCGATCCTCTATCGGCCGCCGGAGTCCAGGCTGGGCGAAGCTTTCCTGCGCCAGGTGCGCGGCGACCAGGCCGACCGCGTCACCCAGATCCGCGCCGAGGCAGCCGGCATCCGTCAATTGTTCAAACGACTGCGCGACGGCGGCGTGATCGGCATCCTGCCCGACCAGCAGCCCAAGCGCGGCGACGGGGAGTTCGCGCCGTTCTTCGGCAAGCCTGCGTATACGATGACCCTGCTGCCGCGGTTGGCGGAGCGCAGCGGTGCGACGGTGCTGTTCGCCTACTGCGAGCGGATCGGCGATCGGGCGTTCGCGCTGCGGATCGAGCCGGCGCCCGAAACCATCGCCTCAAGCGATACGATCGTCGCGACCGCAGCGCTGAATGCGGCAGTGGAGCGCATCGCACGTCGCGATCCGGCGCAGTATCAGTGGACCTATAAACGCTACACGCTGCAGCCATCGTTGAACCCCTATTACAACCCTTACCGCGATCTTGAAGGCCGTGCATGACGTCGCAGAGCGAACCCACGCAGCATCCAACCGCTGCCATCACCACGGTTCCAACCGTTGAAGCTGCCACTGAAGCTGCCGGCATCCAACCGCCGTTGGATGCGGCAGAAGGCGCGGTGATGGCCGCCCCCGGATGGTCCAGCCCCAGCGGCTGGCAGCGGCTGCCGCGTCGCGCGTATCGGGTATTTCTGTATGTGGCGGTGCTGGTGGCGATACCGCCGACCCTGTTTGTCACCGCCGCGCTCTATGCCAACCGGTTCAAGCATGACTGGACATGGCTGGCGTTGGCGGCGCTGTGGATGTTCTCGATTTCGATGACGCTCTGGGTAGCGCACAAACGCTATCGCCATACCTACTGGAAACTGGATGCGGACGGTTTTTCGGTGCGCCGCGGCCGCCTGTGGCAGTGGGAAACCCGCGTACCGACTTCGCGCGTGCAGCATCTGGACATCAAGCGCGGGCCGCTGGAGCGCGCGCATCGCCTCGCTTCGCTGGTGCTGCATACCGCCGGCACACGGTTGAATGCGGTCAGCGTCTCCGGCTTGGACGATGTCGACGCCGAGGGTTTACGCAACTATTTCAGCGCCCAGATCGATCGCCAGGAAGACGATGACCACACCCACGCCTGAAGCGTTTGCCGCCCAGCGCGCCGGCGGGCCGCTGGAGCGCAGGCTGCACCCGATGTCCTGGCTGTTCGTGCTGATCCAGCAGTTCAGGCAATTCATCGTGCCGATCGTGGTGCTGTTCCTGTTCGGGCGCGGCGATCGCAATGATCTGTGGGGGCTGGTGGCGATCTGCATCCTCGGCGCGATCTCGCTCTGGCAGTACTACACCTATCGTTTCAGCATCGGCGAAGACAGTCTGCAGATCCGCAGCGGCGTGCTGGAGCGCAGTCTGCGGCAGATTCCGTTTGCGCGGATCCACAACGTCGGCCTGCATCAGACCCTGTTGCACCGCATCTTCGGCGTGGCCGAAGTGCGGCTGGAGTCGGCCGGCGGGATCAAACCCGAAGCGGAAATGCGGGTCTTGAAGCTTGAGGATGCGCTGGCGCTGGAAGCGCTGGTGCGCCGCCGCACTACCGCTCACGCCACGTCATCCGTGCAGGACGCGGCAGCGGACGCAGGCGAAGTGCTGCATACGCTGTCGTACCCGGAGATCGTCCGCGCCGGGCTGATTTCCAACCGCGGCATGCTGGTCATCGGCGGTGCGTTCGCAGCGCTCTCGCAGTTCAGTCCGGACCTGATCGAAGGAATATTGAGATCGTTGACGAAAGCCATGTTCGGAGTAGTGGAAACCTACGGTCGCGGCCATGAGGCGATCGCGGTGGTGATGATGATCGTGGTCTTCGTGGTGGCGATCCGGGTGTTCTCGGTGGTCATTGCGCTGCTGCAGTACAGCGGCTTCCGGCTTGAGGAGCACGGCCGTCGTCTAACCCTGGAACGCGGTCTGTTCACCCGGATGCGCACCAGCACGCCGCGCCGGCGGATCCAGTCGTGGGCCCTGCGCGAGGGCATGCTGCACCGGCTGTTCAAGCGTCGCACGCTGGAAGTGAGCACCGCGGTGCTCGACAACGGGTCGCATGGCCAGCCGCGTTCGCTGCGCGACATCGCCCCGGTGGCGCTGCCGGAGCGCTGCGACGAACTGATCCGCAAACTTGCGCCGCGCATTCACTGGCCGGTCGCGGAGTGGAAGCCGCTGCATCCGGCGACGGGCTGGCGGCTGTTCGTTCCGCGCCTGCTGATCACCGGCGTGATCGCGTCGCTGGGCTGGTACAAGTTCGGCACGCTCGGCGCTGCGCTGGTTGCGCTGTGGGTGCCCTGGGCGGCGTACATGTCATGGCAGGACGCGCGTCATGCCGGCTATGCGATCGACGACACCCTGATTGCGATCCGCAGCGGCTGGTGGAACCGCAAATGGCGTTTCGCCGAGATCGACAAACTGCAGGCGATCCGCATCGGGCAGTCGCCGGTCGAACGCATGTTGGGCATGGCTTCGCTGCTGCTGGACACCGCAGGCGGCAACGACATGACCGACCCCCTGCGGCTGCGCTTCCTGCCCGCCGCCGATGCGCACGCGCTGCACGCCCGGCTGGCCCGTGAAATCGCCCGCAGTACGCTGCGGTGGTGACCGCGCCCGTGTAAGAGCGAGGGAAGTCGCGACAACCTGCGGGCTTTCAACAGCCGAATGGCTGGTCAAGACTTTCCGTAACCTGTCGCGACTTCCGTCGTTCCTACAGAAACGACAGACAATCAGTGCAGGCCCCAGTAACCCAGCTTTGACCGGATCTGCAGTGCACGCAGCCGGCCCGACCATGGTATGCCTGCGAACTTGCCGAGTTTTCCGGCAATCAGATCGTCGGTCGCGGCGATCACGCGTTCGGACGAGTGGCCATCGCGATAGGGGTGGATCGCATCGGCGTAGTCGGCCAGCGCAGCGCGCAGCGCCGCGCTCGGTGCGAACGCCTGCGCCAGCATGGCCGGCAGCTTCGAGATATCGTCGACATCGAGCATGTGCGGTTTGGGCGCGCGGTTGCGGAAGGTCACGACCGGCTTGTGCTGGACCACGAATTCCGAAACCACCGACGTCGTATCCGCCACCAACACGTCGGCGGCGCGCTGGGCCGCCATCAGCTGCTCGGTTTCGACGAAGGCGGCGTTCGGCCCGGCAAGGCTGCGATAGCGGTCGAACAGCCCGGGCGCGCATTTGGGATGCAGGGTCAGCAGCCAATAGCG
>JANOXT010000297.1:0-9389 GCA_031418555.1 Lysobacterales bacterium
TCTCGACGTGCTGTTCGCGATCGATCGCGGCGGCGTGGTCGGGCCGGACGGCGCGACCCACGCGGGCAATCTCGACCTGAGCTTCCTGCGCTGCGTGCCCAACATGGTGGTGATGGCGCCGGCCGACGAAAACGAATGCCGGCAAATGCTCAGCACCGGCCACCAATACAAAGGCCCGGCGGCAGTGCGCTACCCGCGCGGCACCGGCCCGGGCATCGAAATACAGCCGACGCTGGACACGTTGCCGATCGGCAAAGCCGAAGTCCGTCGCTCCGGCACCCGCATCGCGCTGCTTGCGTTCGGCGCGATTGTGCCGGCCGCCGAGAACGTAGGTGCGGATCTTGATCTCACCGTCGTGAACATGCGCTTCGTGCGCCCGCTGGATCGCACACTGATTCTGGAACTGGCGAAGACCCACGACGGCTTCGTCACGCTGGAAGACAACGTCGTCGCGGGCGGCGCAGGCTCAGGCATTGCCGAGCTGCTGGCCGACGCGAATATCGCAATGCCGATCCTGCACCTCGGTCTGCCAGATGAATTCCAGCATCACGCAAGCCGCGAGGATCTGCTCGCCGAAGCCGGGCTGGATGTGGCGGGCATCCACGCTGCATTGCGGAAACGCTGGCCCGCACTGGCCGCACATCCCGCTGCACGCGCAACAGGCTGATCCTGCAATTCCACTAAGGTTTTTTCTGCTGTTTTTCCACAAAAATGTGGAAAAACTCAATCCGAAACCGACGTATCGTATTCTGCAAGTATTCCTTTGAACCTCGTGCCGCCTGTTCCAACCCAATCCTTCAAACTGACAAACGCATCCATCTCGCTGTAGTGATTGATGGCATGGATCAGGATCGCGTCGTAATGCCTGCGAACGATTTCCATATCGCCCGCATCTTTCAGGGATTCGATCTCATATCCAAGCGAATCGCGGATATCGACCAGCTGCTGCTGGCTCAAGAAATTTTCCAGACCTTGTCTGGCTGCCCATCGTTCAAACTCCTCAAACTCGTCGTCCGTGAACTCCTCATCGCGATCGAACGTCAACAATGTCACTTCGGTATCCAACGCGACTTTCCCGGTATGGACGGGGACAAATGGCCAGATATCAGGACTTGGCCATTGATCCATATCGGCCAGCAACTGCCTCAACCGAATCGGCGACATGAAAGGATTGTCAGGAATCCGCACGTTCAGGGCGCCTCGATCGTGTAACCCTTCGCCGCCAGTCTCGCCAGAAGCCCTTCCGACCGCATCAATTGGCTGACTGGCATCACCGCGAACGTGCTTAAATTCTGACTCAGCGATTTTTCCGCAGCGGCGAACCAAGCCGCCTCCATCCTCGCCTGCATGTCCTGCATACCCTGTTTGCGCGCGATGCCGGTCTCGGTAAACGCCGCCCGACACGCGCTGTACTGGCTTTCGTAGGGCAGATCGCGCAGCGCTTGAATATCGCCTTCGGCCCATGCGTTGGCACGTCCGGCCATGGCGCCAAGATCGGTTTCGATCCGGTCCAGTGTACGGCGAAAACACTCCTGGTCGTTCAAGGCTTCGCTGGAGAACTCACGCAGCGCCTTTTTCGGATCCGCGATCTTGATCGTCAGTACCGGCGTGGTGATTTTCACCTTGCTGCGCTTCGCGGCTTTTTCCACCGCATCGGACACTACCGGCTCCACGGTCATGCCGGAACGCGCAATCGCTTTGTTATACAACTCAAGCGCGGCGAACATCGGCCGCCAAGACTCCACCCCGCGATCGCTGCCGATATAGCGCGCTTTCAACACCTGCCATCGCGCGTACTGCTCCATCGGCACCATGTCGCGCAATGTCTTGTCATCTGGATTTTTTCGCGCTTTGAACAGTGACGGCAACAGCGTCAATCCGCGGAAGAAACCGATATCGGCATCCATCTTCACCGTCGGCGCCAGCAGCAACTCCTGCGCAGCCGCCACCTTGCGTTCGACGTTGGCCGAATCCCATTCCATACGTTTTGGCAGCGGGTTCTGCGTACCGAGGATCCATAGCGTGTGCTCGCCACTGCGTATTTTCCAAAGCCCGGGTCCTGGATAGCGCCCGGCAATCACGACAGTATCGAGATCCTGCGCGCCCGATGTCTGCACGGAAGACGGCTCAAGCGGGACATCGCTCTGCGCATCGCCCGCAACATCCGCGGCCTGCGCAACAGCATCGGCCGAGAAGACGACGAAGGAAACCAATGGCAAAGCCATCGAAAAGAACGTGGTGCGGACAAGATGACGCATGCGGAGATCCGATCTGGGGAGCGCTGCGGAGTGTCCAACAAAAAAGCCCGGCAATGCCGGGCTTCGGTGTTCGCATTCAGCCGAGCGTCGGCTTGAAGACATGTGTTGCATTGACCCGGCTTGGGCAGCTGTAGCCCAGATGCTTTTTTATAAGGCATCGTGTGCAGGTGAGCCAGGTGCGCCCAACCGGACGCACTTGGGGAAAAGCCTCTTTACACCAATCCTGCGATCTTGTTCGCTCACGGCGTCCAGTGGTCGCTGCGATCGCGCCCGCAGAATGCGACAAACGCCAACTCGCGCCCGTCGCCGTCGGGCATGCCCATCAAGTCCACCATGTAGCGCCTCCAACAGTGACCGCCCGATTACACTAGGCGCCTTACACAATGCGACCCACTACCATGTCCGCCAGCGCACAGACCCACCGCTACGCCGAAGAGCTCGACGCCATCCGCGCACAGGGGCTGTTCAAAGCCGAGCGCATCATCACCGGCCCGCAGTCGGCGGAGATCACGCTCGCCGACGGACGCAAGGTGCTGAACTTCTGCGCCAACAACTATCTGGGGCTGGCCGACCATCCGGATATCATCGCCGCTGCGAAATCAGCGCTCGATACCCACGGCTTCGGCATGGCTTCGGTGCGCTTCATCTGCGGCACGCAGGATCTGCACAA
Organism: Lysobacterales bacterium; assembly: GCA_031418555.1. Classification (GTDB taxonomy): domain Bacteria; phylum Pseudomonadota; class Gammaproteobacteria; order Xanthomonadales; family Xanthomonadaceae; genus Lysobacter_I. Next base: position 2,929 of record JANOXT010000297.1, read on the forward strand.
GCAGTTGGAAGCGAAGATCGCGGATTTTTTCGGCACGGAGGACACGATTTTGTATGCCGCGTGTTTCGACGCCAACGGCGGGCTGTTCGAGCCGTTGCTGGATGAGCAGGACGCGGTGATCTCCGATGCGCTGAATCATGCGTCGATCATCGACGGAGTACGGCTGTGCAAAGCCAAGCGCTTCCGCTATGCCAATGCAGACATGGCCGATCTGGAAGCGCAGCTGCAGGCGGCCGATGCCGCCGGTTGCAGGACCAAGCTGATCACCACCGACGGTGTGTTTTCGATGGATGGATCGATTGCGCCGCTCGACGAGATCACCGCGCTGGCCAAGCGCTACGGCGCGCTGGTGCATATCGACGAATGTCATGCCACCGGATTCCTCGGCGCCAACGGTCGCGGTTCGGCCGAAGTGAAGGGCGTGCTGGATCGTATCGACATCGTCACCGGCACGCTGGGCAAAGCCATGGGCGGCGCGTTGGGCGGTTTCACCACCGCGAAAAAAGAAGTGATCGAAATGCTGCGTCAGCGTTCGCGGCCGTATCTGTTTTCCAACTCGCTGCCGCCGCATGTTGTGGCTGCGGGTATCAAAGCGTTCGACATGCTCGCGTCCGCTGGCGACCTGCGCGATCGCCTTGCCGAAAACACAGTTTATTTTCGCGAAAAGATGTCTGCCGCCGGTTTCGACATCAAACCGGGCGTGCATCCGATCTGTCCGGTGATGCTTTACGACGCGCCGCTGGCGCAGCGTTTCGCGGAGCGCTTGCTGGAAGAAGGCATCTACGCGATCGGTTTCTTTTTTCCGGTGGTGACGAAGGGCCAGGCACGGATCCGCACGCAGATGAGCGCCGCGCACACGCGCGAACATCTGGACCGCGCGATCGATGCCTTCATCCGCGTCGGCCGCGAACTTAGCGTGGTCAACGGCTGACGCTTCGGTTGGTCCGAGCCGCTACACATCTCCCGAATGTCGTTCGTGCAGTCGCGGCATGGATGTGCAGTGATGACGCACGTAGACCCGTAACGAACGGCCCATCGGACGATGCCTCTCGTTGACCGACGGATCGCCTTAACCGAAGTGTATTGATCGATTCAGCGTGGAATGCTGAATTGGCGCGTGGAAGCGGATATAGATCGGGCGCTGCAAATCCGATCGACGTGAGCCGAGTCACAAGCATCGGCCATCAGGCATCGACGCGCTGTAGTGCTTCCGTGTCGAGTGCGCGCCATTGGCCTTTCGGCAGATCACCCAACGACAGGCCGCCGATCGCTGTGCGGACCAGCCGAAGCACTTCGATATCGAAAGCCGCCAGCAGGCGCCGGATCTGACGGTTGCGGCCCTCGTCCAGCACGATTTCGACCCATGCGTTCTTCTCGCCCGCGCGCAACAGCTTGGCCTCGACGGCGCCCAATCGCTCGCCTTCAGATTCCCGGCCGCGACTAAGCGCCGTGAGCAGATCGGCATCGGGAATACGGTCGATCTGCACGTGGTAGGTCTTGTGCGGGCCTGTCTGCGGATCGGTGATGCGCGCCGCCCACTGCGGATCATTGGTGAATAACAGCAGCCCTTCGCTGGCCTTGTCCAGGCGCCCGACCGGTGCGAGCCACGGTAGCGGTGCGCCATGCAGGAACGCGCCATCGAAACATCGGTAAACGGTGTCGCGACCGCGTTCGTCGCTGATCGTGGTGACCAGACCACGCGGCTTGTTGAGCATGAGATGGATCGGCGACCTGGCCGCAATTTTCTGGCCATCGACTTCGATATCGTCGCGCTCCAAGGCGGTAGGCGACTCCGGATCGCGGACAACGCGACCACCGACGCTTACGCGTCCTGCCCTCACCCATTCAGCGGCTTGTGTCCGTGAGCACACCCCGCGCTTGGAAAGCACGCGGGCGATACCGTAGCGCGTCTCTTGACTGGAGGCTGTGGAAATCGCCATACGCCTATCGTCGGCTGTTTCTGAAGTCAGGCATCGCGCCCTGCCCCTGAAGGCGCGAGACTCAGCGCTTTTTCTTTTTCGGCGGTTCCGGTGGCGGTGCGGCCGGCGGCGGCGCGGCGGCGGCAGGTCCCTTCACAACGCGGACACCTCGCGCTTTCATCCAGGCATCGAACTCATCAGCAGTCATGCGCTTGCCGTTCTGAGTCATATCGAAACGCCAAGCCGTGCTGCTTTCGCCCGGCTTGGGCTGATACGCGCCCGCATTGGCGGTGGCAGGAAGCGGTGGACGAGTCGCAGCGGTCGCGCGGCATTCCTGGTGCTGGACGCGCGAGAGCACGACCTCAACGGTTGCACCTTCCGAAAACAATTGGGCAAAACCGACGCCTGCACCGACTTGCGCGCTGGGCGCCGCCAGTTCTTCAGCAATCGGCGTCAGCTGCAGGGCATTTCCCCGGGAGGGAGACAGCGGCTTGAAAGATGCGCAGTCCACGGCAGCAGCATGCGCGAGATTCGCGAACATGGCTGTGGACAATACGATGAGGCCTATGGCTTTCCATCCATGCACATGATTGGAAACAGGGGTGATGCGCATGGATCTTCTCCGATCAAACGACTCCAGAGTGTAGGCCGCCGGCTGGGGCGGCGACAACCATCAATCGGTACCGATCCTGCAGACCGTGATCCCGCGCTGAAAAATAAAAACCCACTCCTCCAAGAGATGCATACAGCAACACTGTAATGGGGAGTTTGAAACGCCGAAGCCCGGCACTAGGCCGGGCTTCGGATATCACCTGCGAGTCTTGCGTCCGGAATTACTGGACGTTGAGCTCGGTACGACGGTTGGTCTCGTTCTTGCATTCCGGCGTGGTCTGAGCGGTCTGGACCAGCGGACGGCTTTCGCCGTAACCGTTCGGGCCAGCCAGACGACCACTGTCGATGCCATTGCTGGTCATGTAGTCATAAACGACCTGCGAGCGACGCTGCGAGAGCGACTGGTTATACGTGTCTTTGCCGCAAAGGTCGGTGTGACCAGCGACTTCGACGCGCAGATCCGGGTAGCGCTTCAGGATTTCGACGGCCTCGTTCAGGATCGCAATCGCGTCCGGACGCAGGGTAGCCTTGTCGAAATTGAAGTTGACGCCCTTCAGGTCGATTGCGATGTTGACTTTGCAACCATCCGGACCGATCGCTTCGCCAGCGACCGAGTTCGGGCACTTGTCGTTGCAATCATTGACGCCATCACCGTCGCCATCTTTGTCGGCGCAGTTCGGGGCCGGCGGCGGCGGTGCATCCGGCACGACTTCCTTGGCGGCTTCCGGGCCCAGGGGCACGATGAAACCAACCGAAGCCAACACATCGCCGAACCAGCTTTCGTCAGGAGCAGCAACACTGCTGTCGTCGGCATCAAGGCGATAAGCCAACTCGGCACGGATGCCTACGCGACCCAGGTCACCCTGCAGACCGCCACCGATCTTGCCGGCAAGGTTGCCGTCTTCACGTTGGCCGGGCGAATTCGGGCTGGGGAAGGCGTCGAACTCTTCTTCCGAACGCTGATAGCCGAGGCCAGCCAGCACATACGGATTCCAGTTGCGGCCTTCAGAAACGAAATGACGACGCAGGTCCAGCGACACACCGTACTGGCTCCAGTTCAAGTTCTGAGCGCGACCAGCAATAGCGCGGTTCGGGTTCAAAAGCAGGTTCTGGTTGTTGAAATGCGGATTCTGGTAGTTGAATTCGGTATCGAGCGACCAGTTCTGACTGATGAACTTGCCAAAGCCGAGGGTGCCGAATGGGGCTGCACGGGTATCGCGGGAACCATCCTGCAGATTGAAGCCTGCCGAAGTAGTGAGATACCAGCGATCATCGAAGTCCTGCGCGGAGACGGTCTGGGCCACGGCCAGCCCACCTAGCAGCGCAGCACAGAGGAGTTTCTTATTCATTACTCAATGCTCCTTGGAGGAAATTGAAAAGACTCGGTGGTGTCGATTCGAGCAGGATGTCCACCGGTTTGGCGCTGACACATCCTATTCACTATGATCCGGCCGCGTCATGGCCTTGTTAACACTAGCATAACAGTTTTGCGATTCCAACTACTGTTCAGGTTCGAGGGGAACCTTCCGGTACTGCAGAGGGTCTGATTCTCGTCGTGCATGATCAGGGTTCCAACCTGAACGTATTCAGTCATGCAGAAAACAGACCCATCCATGCGGAAAGCGGCATCGCGTCCATTTCGGATGGCTGTGCGGCCAAACGCATGATTTCCGCGGCCTGTTTGGCAGGCAGATGGGCTTCAAGCGCGGATTTGGCTTTGGACATCAGCACCGGGATGCCTTCAGCACGCCGGTTGCGGTGACCGATCGGGTAATCGATCGATACCTTTTCCGTGCTGCTGCCGTCTTTGAAAAACACTTGGATGGCATTGCCGATGTAGCGCTTGTCCGCATCGAAATAGTCTTTCGTGAACTGCGGATTTTCTTTCACCACCATCCTGTCGCGAAGCGCATCGATGCGAGGGTCTGCTGCGATGTCGTCGTTGTAGTCCTTGGCGGTCAGGCGGCCGTGGATCAGCGGTACCGCAATCATGTACTGCAGACAGTGGTCGCGATCGGCATAGTTCGACAGCGGGCCGGTCTTGTCGATGATACGAACCCCGGCTTCCTGGGTTTCGATCTCGATGCGCTCTATCTGATCGATGCGGTCTTTCACTTGCCCATGCAGCTGCATCGCGCATTCCACTGCGGTCTGTGCGTGGAATTCGGCCGGGAAACTGATCTTGAACAGGACGTTTTCCATGACGTAGCTGCCGAACGGATGTTCGAACTCGAACGCCTTGCCTTTGAAAGCCACATCGTAAAAACCCCAGGTTTTGGCAGTCAATGCCGACGGATAGCCGACGACTTTCTTGTGTGCGGCGTTGAGCGCGTGGGTCACCGCGCGGCGGCAGGCGTCGCCGGCGGCCCAGCTTTTGCGCGGGCCGGTATTGGGAGCATGTCGATAGGTGCGCAGCACACCGTTGTCGATCCAGCTGTGCGACACGGCGGTGATCACCGCCTCCTTGTCGCCGCCGAACATGGCAGTCGAGACGGCCGTGGACGCGAGGCGGACCAGAATCACGTGATCCAGACCGACACGGTTGAAGGAATTCTGCAGCGCGTAGACGCCCTGGATTTCATGCGCCTTGATCGCCCAGGTCAGGGCGTCGCGCACGGTCAGGCCTTTGCCGCCTTCGCGCTCGGCCTTGCGGCTGAGGTAATCGCCGACGGCCAGAATCGCGCCGAGATTGTCTGAGGGATGTCCCCATTCCGCAGCCAGCCAGGTGTCGTTGAAGTCGAGCCAGCGCACCAGCGTGCCGATATTGAAGGCCGCCTGCACGGGGTCCAATTCGAACGACGTCCCCGGTACGCGCGAGCCACCCGGCAGTTCCGCGCCCGGCACCAGCGGACCGAGATGTTTAACGCAGCCGTCGAACTTCATCGCCAGCATCGCGCAGGCCAGCGAGTCCAGCAGCATGTAGCGGGCAGTGTCGTAGGCCTCCTGCGACTCGATCTTGGCGTCGATCACGTAGTCGGCGATGTCGACCATCGGCTGATCGGGATTGGGGCGGATGGCGGAACGGATATCGGCATGACTCATAGATTCGAAACCCCTTGGGCGGCTCATTGATGGCGCAGGAAGCCGTCTATTTTGCCAGACCGGACGGCCTCACCGGCCATCACCCCTCATCGAATCGATAGGCTGCCGCTTTGGACTGTGCGGCTGCTTTGCGAAACCCCTTGAGCGCCGCAAGCTTTCGCGGCATCGTGCACGCCTGCATACGCCAACGTATTGACCGATGACCGCACAGCTCGACCCGACGCCTTCCTCGCCCTACCCGCATCTGTTCTCGCCGCTGGATCTGGGCTTCACGACCCTGCGGAACCGGGTGCTGATGGGCTCGATGCACACCGGGCTGGAGGATCGCGCCAGCGATTTCCCGAAGCTCGCCGCGTATTTCGGCGAACGCGCGGCCGGCGGTGTCGGCCTGATCGTCACCGGCGGCTTCTCGCCGAATATGATGGGTTGGTTGACGCCGTTCGCAGGCAAGCTCAGCTGGCCTTGGGAGGCGCGCAAGCATCGTCAGGTCACTGCAGCCGTCCACAGCCATGGCGCGAAAATCTGTCTGCAGCTACTGCATGCCGGCCGTTATTCGTATCACCCGCTGCAGGTGGCGCCGTCGAAGGTCAAATCACCGATCAACCCGTTCACCCCGCGCGCGTTGACCGGCTTCGGCGTGGAACGCACGATCTCGGCCTACGCCAACGCAGCGAAACTGGCCCGCGACGGCGGCTACGACGGCGTCGAGGTGATGGGCTCCGAGGGTTATCTGATCAATCAGTTCCTCAGCGCGCGCACCAATCGGCGCAAAGACGGCTGGGGCGGAGATCTGGCGAAGCGGATGCGGTTCGCGACCGAGATCGTGCGTCGCGTACGTGAGGCCTGCGGTCCGGATTTCATCATCATTTATCGGCTTTCGATGCTGGA
>JANOXT010000298.1:0-9040 GCA_031418555.1 Lysobacterales bacterium
TTCGCCTTCGGGCGAAATATTGATCATGGTAATCAGCAGGCGATCGTCGTCTGGCTGCTTGATCTCGGTGCGCCAGCCCCAGCGCGGACCGGGCGGCGTCTGGCTGTCGCCGTAGCTGCCCAGCACCGCGAAATGCGCCGGGTCCGCTTCGCCGGAGGTCTGCGAAAACATGATCGAGCTGCCGCTGTGGAAGCTATCGGCCCATGCGCACTCCCAGCGCTTTTCGTCGATGTGATAACCGTACAGTGCGAGGCCCGAATGATTTCGGCCATCGAATTCCCAGCTGTATTCATGCAACAGGAAACGACCGTCCAGCACCGCGCGCAGGGTGCCGCGCTGAGCGGACTCCGCTGCCAGCATGTCGCGCTCGAACCAAAGTCGATACGTGCCTTCCCAATCGCCCACCATGGCTGAAAACCTCTGTTGCGGAGCATCGTGGATGGACGCTGCGGCCGGGGCCGTATCGACATCGCTTGCGGTCATATCGCCATCCTCCCAATCGAAGGGGAGAGCCTACGCCAGACCTTCCTCATCCGATCAGCCGGAGCCCAGCCACGGCAGGAATCAGACAATTTGAGACAACCAAACGGGCCAAAACGCTAAAAAAATGTTATCAATGCCGCCAAGCTGCCAAACCATGACCGGTCAGGCCGGCGCTGTGGGGAGCGCCGAAAGAGGAGTTTCAGCTTTCCACTCTCAGGATCAGGAGGTCCCATGCATCATTCGATACCCGCCCGCCGCCACCGCATCGCGCCCGCACTTACCGCCCTCGCGCTCGCCCTGAGCGTTGCCCTGCCCGCCCTTGCCCAGGACCCGCCGGCCGAGGAACAAGCCGCGCAGGCCGGCGATCTGGACACCATCCAGGTGCTCGGCAGCCGCGCCAAGAACCGCACCGCCACCGAGACCGCCGCACCGGTCGACATCATCAACCGCGAGCAGATCGAACGTGCCGGTGCGCGCGAACTGGGCCAGCTGCTGCAGATGCTGGAGCCCAGCTTCAATTTCTCCCGCACCACCATTTCCGACGGCACCGACATCCTGCGTCCGGCCACGCTGCGCGCGCTGGGCCCCGACCAGGTGCTGGTACTGGTCAACGGTAAACGCCGTCACCAGCAGGCGCTGGTCAACGTGCAGCAGACCGTTGCCCGCGGCTCGGCCGGCACCGACATCAATGCGATCCCGGTCACTGCCATCGATCGCATCGAGGTGCTGCGCGACGGCGCCTCGGCGCAGTACGGCTCCGATGCCATCGCTGGTGTCATCAACATCGTGCTGAAAAAGCAGACCAAAGAAACCCAACTGTTCTTCGAAGCCGGCCAGACCCGCGAAGGCGACGGCGACGTGCTGCACGGCGGCCTGAACACCGGTTTCGCGCTGGGCGATGACGGTTTCATCAATCTCAGCGTTGAATATCGCGATCGCGGTGAGACCAACCGCGCCGGCAAAGACACCCTGCGCGTCAGTCCTTCGCGCGTCACCCAGCGTATCGGCGATGCCGATTCCACCGATGCCTATCTGTGGCTCAACGGTGGCATCGGTCTGGGCGCCGGCGAACTCTACTGGTTCGGCGGTCTGTCGCGTCGCGAAGGCGATTCGTCCGGTTTCTTCCGCAGCAAGGGCGATGGCCGCACGGTGCCCGCGCTGTATCCGAACGGGTTCCTGCCGAACATCATCACCACGGTCGAGGATCAATCCCTGGCCGTCGGTTATCGCGCGCCGCTGAACGACACCTGGGACTGGGACGTGTCGGTCAACCATGGTCGCAGCCAGTTCGGCTTCCAAGAGCGTAATTCGGTCAACGTCAGTTGGTGGTACGAGCCGCTGGGGGCCGGCATCTATGGCGCATCGCCCACCTCGGCCGACACCGGCACCCTCAAGTTCGATCAGACCACGGTCAATCTGGATTTGCGCGGCAGCTTCGACATCGGCAACAGCGAGCCGCTGAGCTTCGCGGTCGGCGGCGAGTACCGCCGCGAGAACTATGCGATCGAAGCCGGCGACCCGGTGTCGTACAGCTATGGCCGCACCAACAATCCGGCCATCGTCATTCGCAACCAGAACGGCGGGTTCGCCGCGCCGGGCATCCAGGGTTTTCCCGGCTTCTCGCCCAACGAAGCGGTAGACGACGGTCGCCACAACTACGCGCTGTATGTGGACGCTGAAACCCGCTTCGGCGGCAAGTTCCTGGTCGGCGGCGCGGTGCGTTTCGAGGACTACTCCGACTTCGGCAACACCACCACCGGCAAGCTGTCGCTGCGCTACGACTTCACCGACACCTTCGCGCTGCGCGGCACCGTCTCCACCGGCTTCCGTGCGCCCGGCGTGCAGCAGCTGTTTTACAGCCAGCGCTCGACCAATATCGATCCGGCCACCGGCCTGCTGGCAGACACGCTGACCGCACGTCAGAACAGCGCGGTCACCCGTGCTTTCGGCATCGATGCTCTGAAACAGGAAGAATCGAAAAGCGCCAGCATCGGTTTCAGCTGGCGCCCCAGCGAACGCTTCAGCCTGACCGCCGACGTGTTCCGCATCGATATCGACGACCGCATCATCTTCTCCAGCAACATCGCGCCTGAAACCGTCGGCACCAATGGCCTGCCATGCACGCCGACGAACACCAACTGCCCGATCCGCGCCATTCTGGCACCATTCCGCGTGGCCCAGGCGCAGTTCTTCACCAACGCCATCGATACCGAAACCACCGGCATCGATATCGTCGGCGAGTTCAGCACCGAAGCGGCTGGCGGCATGCTCGACCTCACCGCCCTGCTGCACTGGAACAAGACTGAAGTGACCTCGCGTCGTTCGCAGTCGGCCATCCTCACCCCGCAGCAGCTGTTCGACGACAGTCAGGTCACCCTGATCGAAGAAGGCCAGCCGGGCGCTCACCACGTCCTGCAGGGCGTGTGGACCCGCAACAACTGGGACTGGACGCTGCGCGCGAACTACTACGGCGCAGTGGCGGGCGAAGGCTTCACGCCTGGCTTCAAGCAGACCTGGGACGGCGCCACGCTGTTCGACGCCGCCATCGGCTGGAACATCAGCGACAAACTGCGGATCAGCATCGGCGGCAACAATATTTTCGACACCTACCCCGACAAATGGGATGCGAACCGGGCCTTCCCGTTCCCGCAGCTGGGCTTCACTTACGGCTGGGAAACGCTGCCCTTCGGCATCAACGGTGCGTACTACTACGGCAAGATCGATTACCGGTTCTGATCGCAGATCCAGCGCGATGCTTCGACAAACGGACGGCGAAAGCCGTCCGTTTTTTTGCGCCTTGAAGGAGTGCATTCAGGCCCGATGCCGTTGATTGACGATCTACCCTATGTGTTCAGGAAAAGATCGGGGCTGAAGCCCTTCCCACAAACGTTCGCAAGCGATACAGCACGCTGCCAACCCCATTCGACGACACGGCGCGTTTGCAGGTCTGCCCACTCACGGAGACCCGCCATGCACCGTTCCGCCGCTGCCCCCATGCCCCGCCATCTTCTCGCCGTCGCTGTGCTCTGCGCGCTTGCGCTGGCTGGCTGCCACAGCACCACCACCCTCGACGACAACCGCACCGAAGCGCAGGTCGGCAGCCATCGCGATCAACCCGCAGCACCTGTCGATGAAGAGGCTCTGGATTCCATCGCGATCACCAGCGGCCAAGCGCGTCGAGTGCCTCAGCAGGCCACCAAAACACAGACACGTGCCGATGCCGCAGCAAAACCTGCGGGCGTCGTCGGTCAGGAGGTCGACAAGGTTGCCGTGACCGGCTCGCGCGTGGCGCGTTTGCAGGAGCGCAAAGCGGGCAATGGCATCGTCGCCGACAGCTACGCTTATGCGCCGCCGCCTGCATCGCCACAAGCGGTGATGATCACCGCATCAGAGCCCATGCCGGCATCCGAACTCGCCAACACCGAACAGTATCAAGACCACGACGACAATCCGATCCGCCGCGCCAGCGAAGAACCGGTATCCACCTTTTCGATCGATGTCGACACCGGCAGTTATGCGAATGTGCGCGGCATGCTGCGCCAAGGGGTACGCCCGCCGGCCGATGCCATCCGCGCTGAGGAAATGATCAACTATTTCGACTACGGGCATCCCGCGCCGACCACGCTCGACACGCCGTTCCGGGTCACCACCGAACTCGCGCCGGCGCCGTGGAACGGCAAGCGCCAGCTGCTCATGATCGGCATCAAGGGCTACGATGTGGCGAAAGCGCAGTTGCCGCCGTCGAATCTGGTGTTCCTGATCGACACATCCGGTTCGATGAGCGATGAGAACAAACTCCCGCTGCTGAAACAATCCTTCGCCCAGCTGGTCGAACAGTTGCGTCCGCAGGACCGCGTGTCGATGGTCGTCTACGCCGGTTCGGCAGGACTGGTACTGGAACCCACGCCCGGCGACCAGAAACAAAAAATTCTCGCCGCGCTGGACAACCTCGGCGCCGGCGGCAGCACCAACGGCGGTGCCGGCATCCAGCTCGCCTACGCAATGGCCAAACAGGCCTACATGAAAAACGGCGTGAATCGCGTGATTCTCGCCACCGACGGCGATTTCAATGTCGGTACGACCGATCAAAAAGCCCTTGAAACGCTTGTCGGCGATCAGCGCAAGCATGGCATCGCGCTGACCACGCTGGGCTTTGGCCGCGGCAACTACAACGACGAAATGGCCGAACGGCTTGCGGATGTCGGCGACGGCAATCACGCCTACATCGATACGCTGCAGGAAGCGCGCAAGGTGCTGGTGCAGGAAATGCAGTCGACCCTGCTGACCATCGCCAAGGACGTGAAGATCCAGATCGAATTCAATCCGCTGAAAGTCGCGGAATACCGTCTGATCGGCTATGAGAACCGCATTCTGCGTCGCGAAGACTTCGCCAACGACAAGATCGACGCCGGCGACATTGGCGCGGGCCATGAAGTGACCGCACTGTACGAACTCACGCTGGTCGGTTCAGGCGCTGAACGGCTTCCCGCGCTGCGCTACGGCGACAGGAAACCAACCACCGAAGGCACGGTGGCCAACGAACTTGCGCACCTGCGCCTGCGCTACAAGCGCCCGGGTGAGGACAAAAGCAAGTTGATCCAGACGCCGATCCTGCCGGTGCACGAACCCCGCCGCTATGCGGCCAGCGCATCGATGCGCCTTGCATCCGCCGTCGCCGCCTACGCCGACGCGCTACGCGGCGGCACGCATCTGGAACAGTGGAAGTGGGAGGACATCGCCAAGGCTGCACGGCAAGCGGCCGGCAGCGACCCGTGGCATGAGCGCGCCGAGTTCATCGAACTGGTGGACAGCGCGCGTCGCATCACCGCAGGCGATACCCCGCAGATCGGGATGGTCGCCGAGTGACCCGCGCATGACGGCGGCCGCAAGGCCGTCGTCGCCCGGACACGGTCCCTACGCCATGCATGCTTTCGCCGCCACTGCCACTGACTTCCCTCGCTGCATGCGCACCCCGCGATGTGCATCAGGCTTCACTACGCAGGCCGCAACCCTTAACCTGCACGCCATGAACGATGTAGCAGAGGTCAGCGACGAAAGCCTTATGCTCGCCTACGCGGCGGGCGATGTGGCTGCGTTCGAGCGCCTCTACCAGCGTCACCGCAGCAAGCTCTACCGCTTTCTGGCGCGCCAGCTTCACGGCAACGGCGCACTGGCAGACGAATTTTTCCAGGACGTGTGGCAGCGGGTGATCACCGCGCGCGAGAGCTGGAAGCCGGAGGCGGCATTTTCCACTTGGCTGTACCGGATCGCCCACAACCGCCTTGCCGACCATTGGCGCGCGCTGCAGCACCGGCCGCCGGCACCGCACGATGCCGATGAACGCACCGAACGCGTCCCCGACGAGGACACGCCCGAGCGACAGCTGTCGGAGTTCGAGGAACGCAGACGACTGCAGATGGCGCTGGATGAATTGCCGGACGAGCAGCGGGAGGTGATCCTGCTGCGTCTGGAACAGGAATTGAGTCTGGAGGAAATCGGCGAAATGACCGGCGTCGGTCGGGAAACGGTGAAATCGCGATTGCGCTATGCGATGGACAAACTCCGCCAGAGATTGAATCAATGAACCGCCCCAGCGAACCCCTCAACGCGGAAGAACGCGACCTCGCCCAGCGCCTGAACCGCCTGAGTGGTCCGCGCGAGCCCGCGCCTGCGCTCGATGCAATCATTCTGTCCGCTGCGCGTGCCGCTGTGTCCACGCCGGCGGCCGAATTACCTGTCGAAGGGCCGGCCGATCGCAAAGTCGCCCCGTTGCGCCCGCGCAAACCGGCGCCGCGTTGGCCGCTGGGCATGGGGCTGGCCGCATCGCTGGTGCTGGCGGCGGGCATCGGCTGGCGTTTGCAGGATGATGGCGAGGGCAGCTTGGCCGAATCGGTTACGGCCTCGGCGCCTGCGGCCGATGAATCTGTGCAGGCGATTATTCTGGAACCGCCTCTGCAGCGCACGCCCCCACCGCCCCCGCCACCTTTGGCCGACGCAAGCGCAGACGCCGTCGCGCGACGCGCCGATCTCGCACAAGCCCCTATGGCGAAAGCCGCACCGGCGCCGTCCGAGCCCGAATTCGACATGGCTCCATCGATAGCAGAGGCGGCCAAAGCGGAAGCTGCTCCTGCGGCATCGCCCCCCCCTGTCCCCTCCGCAACCAGCAACGCAGTGGCCGCCGATGATGCCTTGGACGCTGTCTCGGTGACCGGCTCGCGCGTCGCCGCAGACCGTGAAGTGGGCGCTGCGGAATACACCCGGACACCGCTCGACACGCGTCGTGAACAAGCCGCCGCGCAGGCGACCGGCAAAGCGGCGGCGTCAGGCGCCGCCGCAGCCGCGCCATTGAAGCAAAACGAACGGGCACGCGGTCTTCTGGGCGACACTGCTGCCGATGCGCAAGAACGCAAAGCATCCGTTAGCGACAAGTACGATGACCGACCGCCGGTGTCGGCCGATTCGCCGGAATTCCGCCAAGCCTGGCTGCAGCGGATCCGCGGCCATATCGCCAAGGGCGAGCAGGACGCCGCGCGCGCAAGTCTGCAGGAGTTCCGTCGACGCTATCCCGGCGTCGAACTACCGGAAGATCTGCGCAAACTGGCCGCAACGCTTCCCGCACCATGAGATGACGCTGTGCACACTGGCCGCGATGGCCGCGCATCTGATTGAAGTCAAACACAGCCGCTTTCTTGCGCAGGCGACCGCGATCGACTGCACCGACGCCGTACAGGCTGCGCTGACGCTGCTTGCCGACCCCGCTGCCACCCACAACGGCTGGGCCTGGCGGGTCGGCGGACAATACCGGTCAAGCGACGATGGCGAGCCTGCAGGCACCGCCGGGCGGCCGATCCTCGCCGCCATCGACGGCCAAAGCTGCGACCAGGTGCTGGTGGTGGTCACGCGCTGGTACGGCGGAATCAAACTCGGCGCCGGCGGACTGGTGCGCGCCTATGGCGGCGCGGCGGCCGAATGCCTGCGCCGCGCCGAAAAACGTCCGCTGATCGCATGTGCCGAACTCGAGTTCAGCTGCCTCTTCATGGACCTGGGTGCTGCTCACGCTGCGCTCAATGCGGCCGGAGCCATCAAATCCAGCGAACGTTTCGACACCGACGGCGTTACTTTGCATCTCCGATTGCCTGTGGATCGCATCGAAGACTTGAAAACGCGTCTCCGCGACGCCACCCGTGACCGGGTGCGGTTCGCAGCGCTGGGCTGAACGCGACGTCCGTCGGGGCGCGCCGGCAAGCTGTCGTAGTGCCAAGCACCTTCCGCCCTCACCGACTTTGGCCATGAACACACCAGAACCCACTTCCAAAGCCCCGATCGGCAGCCTGCGCGCGATGTGGCCCTTCATCCAGCGCCATCGTTTGCTGTTCTTCGCATGGTTGTTGGCGCTGGCGGTATCTTCAGCCGCATCGTTGAGCTTCCCGCTCGCGATCAAGACCATGATCGATCAGGGTTTCAAAAGCGGCAGCGGTACCGATATCGATCATGCGTTTCTGCTGATGTTCGGGGTCGCTCTGGTGGTGGCGTTGAGTACGGCGGCGCGCTTTTTTTTCATTTCGCTGCTGGGCGAGCGCGTGGTGGCCGATTTGCGCGAAAAACTCTATGCGCACCTGATCGGGCTCGACGCCGGTTTCCATGAGCGCAACCGCAGCGGTGAGCTGGTTTCGCGACTCACCGCCGATGTCGAACTGATCCGCAGCGTGGTCGGCAGCAGCATGTCGGTGGCGCTGCGCAGCAGTATCACGGTGATCGGCGCAGTGACCATGCTGTTCGTGACCAGCCCGCGGCTGGCGTCGTGGGCAATGATCGGCATTCCGCTGGCGGTGTTGCCGATGGTGATCGGCGGGCGCCGGATGCAGAAAATCTCGCGCAACAGCCAGGACCGCATCGCAGATGCCAATGCGCTCGCCACCGAAACCCTCGGTGCGGTGCGTACGGTGCAGGCGCATGCGCGCGAAACCTACGAACGCGGGCGTTTCGACACCGCAGTACAGGTCGCGGTGCGCACCGCGACGAAGCGGATCAGCGCGCAGGCGGGGGTGACCGCCCCCGCGATCACAAAATCGACCGCAATACCGGAGCCAGCATAGCGTTCTGGACCGGTTCTATCGGCGGCGTAACCGGCGATACGATGGGCGCGAACACGGAAATATGCGAAACGGCGGTTTTACTGACGGCGGTCTGGCTGAAATTATGAGCGCGAAGATGAATTTACCCGACGGCGTAACGACGCGAATGATTTTGGTGCGGCACGGCGAACCGGTCGAAACCGCGAAAGGCAGATGTTACGGCAAACTCGATGTCGGTTTGTCGGAAAAAGGCAGACGGCAAAACGACTCTTCTTCCGCCTTCTGCCTTTATGGAATGCGATGCACTTCGCAGGCCGCGCGCGGCTCGGTGCCCGACAGGAACGCCTCGAGCGTCACCCGCGGGCAGAGCGGGGTGGCGATCTGGCCGGTATCGCGATCGACCTCCACAAAGCTGATGCCGCTGGGTGCTTCGAAGCCAGGACTGGGCCGTCCGGCCAGCGCCTTGATCATGAACGTCGTCC
>JANOXT010000299.1:0-5533 GCA_031418555.1 Lysobacterales bacterium
GACCCGCAATGCGCACCGAAGCCGCCCTTCTCATGCTGCCATGTGTCTGATCGCGCTAGCGTGGCGTGCGCACCCGCGCTACCGGCTGATCCTCGCGGCCAATCGCGACGAATTCCATGCGCGGCCGACGCTGCCGTTGGCTGCATGGATCGATGCGCCGCCGATCGTCGGCGGTCGCGACGTGCTGCACGGCGGCAGCTGGCTGGCGATGCGTGGGCGACGCCTTGCAGCGGTCACCAATGTGCGCCGCATGCCCGAGCAGGCGGGTCGATCACGCGGCGAACTGGTCGCGGATTTCGTGCGCAACGACGCCGATACGACCGCTGCGCTGCACGTGCTGGCAAGCGCCGACACGCCATACCGTCTTTTCAATCTACTGGCGCACGACGGCGACACGCTTGCGTTCGCGACCAACCGCGTCGACGCCGACAGCGCATGCAGCGTCGCAATGCGCACGTTGTCCCCCGGCATTCACGGCATCTCCAATGGCGCGCTGGATGCGCCGTGGCCGAAAACAGAAACGCTGATGGCACGTCTGGACGACTGGCTCGCGTCATCCGCCGCAGCGCTTGCCGATGACGCCGCGTACGACCTGCAGCCGCTGTTTTCGGCGCTTGCCGACACCACCATTGCCGACGATGCTCACCTGCCCGATACCGGCATCGGTCTGGAGCGCGAACGGTTTTTATCGCCTGCGTTTATCGCACACGCAACCTATGGCACGCGCGCGAGCACCGTGGTGCTGATTGCCGATGATCATGCCGAGATGGTGGAGCGGCGGTTCGGGGCGGCGGGTGCGCTGCTGGGTGAGACGCGGATGCGGATGGCGTTGGCGGATTAGCGACAGGGCGGATCAGCGACGGCGCCGGAATCCGCGTCACGACGCCGGCAATGTCATCGCTTGCGGGCGGCTGCGCGATCGTCGGCAAGGCCGTCCAGCAGCACGTATTCGCCGTTCTTGCCCCAGCGCTGGCTCTTGAGATCCAGCTTCACGCAGGCATTGCCGCCGCATGAGGTGACGCGGGCTTTCTTCATGGCTTCGGCGACCTTCGCATCGACTTCGGCCGCCTTCGCGCGATCGCGCGCGTCACGGTAGAGCTCGGTCTGGAAGTAGATCAGCACCACGCCGCCCAGCAGCAGGATCGCGGTCGATGCGATCGCGATCGCATTCAGTTTCCACAGCAGTTTCCGCAATTTTCCGGCGATCTCTTCCTGCTGCTTCTGTGCCGACTCTCCAGTCTGCTGCATGCGGCTGGCGACGTTCCTGGCGGTGTCCTCGAACTGCTGCGTTCCCGGCGCGAAGGCCTGGTCGACGGCCTGCTTCAACAGCTGTTCCAGCTGATTCCCCGCGCGATCGATCGTGGCCTGGATCCGGTCGCTGGAATGGGCGACCGTCTGCTGCAGCGCCTGTGTCGAATGCGTCTGCTGCTGGACGGTCTCGCTGGCATTGCGTTCCAGGGTTTCCGCCAGCATCGCGAAGCGCTTGGTGGCATCGACAAGGGCGTCGTATTGGTTCGGTTCCATATCGGGGCGGTTCTCTATGCGGTTCTCGGAGACATGCAGTGTCGTCAAACGCGCGATCCGCGCCGACGTGGCCATACTGCCACGCTGGGTCTGATGCGCTCGCCGGGATGCGTTCGCAGGGGTGTCGCGATGTTCCGGTCGGCGCGGGACGACGCATGGCCAGCGGCGCGACGCTGGCCGCAGATCGGCGCGGATCGCGTATAAGCTGAGCTGTGAGGGCGCGCGAAGAGCGCTGTCCAATAGCTTGGATGTTACGATGAACGACGCCGCACCCGCCGGGTGCGTATCCGCATTGTCAGGTTAAGGAGTACTTATGGCTGGTGAACGCGACATCGACCCCACCGTTCCGGTGCAGGGATCCTCTGCCGTCCCTTCGACCCCTGCGGTCGCCGCCGCGACGCCCCCGGCCGGTCCGATCGAAATCCATGGCAGCACCGTTCCTGCCACCAGTCCGACACCGACCACCACCACGCTGGCCAACGGCTTCCAGATGACATCGCAGGAGCTGTTCCGGGTCGGCGATGTCGCCATTACCCGCGAGCAGGTCACGCCTGGCGGCCCTTATGCAGGCCAGTCTGCGGACCAGTTCGGCGACAAGGTGGTCATCAATACCGGGGCCGGCAATGACACGGTGAACGTGTCGGAACGCAAGGACGGCACGCTCGATGTCGAGGTCAACGGCCAGAAATACCACGTCACCCTGGCCCCGGGGCAGGAACTGGGCGTGCGCACGGGCGACGGCAACGATGTGATCACCGCGGCGGCGAACGTCAAGGTCAACATGGATGTCTACGGCGGTGCCGGCAACGACACCATCACCACCGGCCAGGGCAACGACCGCATTGATGGCGGCCTGGGCAACGACACCATCAAGAGCGGCGCCGGGCGCGACGACGTGTTCGGCAATGGCGGGGATGACGTCATTGATGCGGGCAGCGGTCACGACGTGGTTTACGGCGGCGACGGCAACGACACGCTGCGCGGCGGCAAGGGCCGCGACACCCTTGAGGGCGGAGCGGGCAACGATATTCTCGAAGGCGGCAGCGGCAATGATGTGCTGTCCGGCGGACTTGGCAACGACACCATCCGTGGCGATGCCGGCAACGATGTCGTCTACACCGGCGCCGGCAAGGATACGGTGGACAACAAGTCCGGCAAGGACGTGGTGTACGGCCAGTCTGCGGACGACACCATCACGGCGACCGGCAAGAGCGTCACCAATACCGTCACCGAAGTCGACATGACCAAGGCGCTCGGCAGCAGCATCACGCTGCAGGGTTCGCCGGAATTCCAGCAGCGCGTGGCCGCCGACATCGAACTGCTGCGCGCGTCGCCGAACGGCCGCCAGATGCTGGAGCAGCTAGATGCCGCGGCGCTGAAAGGCAACACCGTGACGATTTCGGAATTGCCCAACATCCGCAACGGCGGCGCCGGCACCAGCGGCACCGACACGTTCCTGAAGGAAGTCACCGGCCCCGGCGGCACCAAGACCGTGGTCGCCGGTGCGGGCGGCGATGCGACGATCTACTTCAATCCATCTAACCACGACGACCGCTTTCCGAATTCCGCCGGCGTGCTCTTCCACGAACTGTCGCATGCCTACAACATGGTCACGGGCACGCGGCAGCAGGGCACCTACACGGGTACCGGCATCGACAACGGCACCAACCGGCGCGAGATGCAGGCGGTGGGTCTGGAGAACGGTGGCCTGACCTTCAACTTCCCGGGCGGTACCGGCGCCAGCACCGCGAACCCCACGGCGCTTTCCGAGAACGGCATGCGCGCCGAAATGAGCCTGCCTGCGCGCCCCAGTTACAGCCTGCCGTCGAGCTGGAAAGGTGGGTTGGGATCGCCCGACAGTCTCGCCCAATCGTCGACCGGCGATCCGCAGCTCGACAGGATGATGGCGGCGATGCAGAACGGCGACCGCACCGGCATGCGCGCCGCGCAGTCCGACCTTGGCACCTCCACCTTCGGCCAGCAGTTCAAGCAGGAAGGCGTGGCGTCCGTGGCCCAGGCGCAGCAGCAGGATGTCGAGGCGAAACAGCAGCGGCAGCCACAGCAGCAGGTCGAAGCTGAAGCGGTCAGCGCCGGCGGCATGCGGCGATGATGCCGCGGGTGCCGGCAACCGATTGAGGGACAGGAACCCCGGCGTACCAGAATCCGGCGCGCTGCGTGCCGGATCGCGGCATCTCTGCCGATGCGCCGAGCGCCTTCTCCGTCCGCCATCATCACCGCTCACAACGAGGTCCATCGCATGACTGCACGCGCCCGCGCATCGTTCCCGACGCTGCTGTTCACCTGCGGATTCCTGACGATCATCGGCATCCCTGCGGGCTGCGCTCAAGTCGCACAGTCCCCTTCGCCGCCGCCCCCTTCCATCGAGACGAACATGAATTCTGAAGCTGCGACCCACGGCACTCGCGCCGAAACGACCGTCAAGGGCGAACTCGATACCGAGCTGCATGCGGCATTCGACTATGCGCCCGAGAGTCGCATCCTTGCAGTGCACTATCGCCTGCGCAACGCGGGCGCCACCGCGCTCGCGGTGTTCGATCGCGGCGATCAGCATGCGATCGGCATCGGCCGCCAGAAGGACGGCGATGTCGGCATTCCCCGGCAGATCGAGGATGGCGGCGATGTGCAGCTCATCCACGCCGCCGCGCCGCTGCCGGAGCCCGAGCCGACTTCGCCGCCGACGCCGGTCGCGATCGAGCTGGCCCCCGGCGCGACGTTGTCCGGCGAATTCCGGTTCGCGCTCAAGGGTCTGGTCGTGCCGAAACGCCTGCGCTGGTGCGTCGGCATGATGCACGTCGGCGATGCGTATATGGACTCTCCGCACCAGACGGAGCACGGCCGCATGTGGCGCGCGTCGTTCGCCGTCGTCGATAAGCAGACGCTGCTGTGTACGCCCTGGTACGACGTGGCAACGGGGCATTTCGACCCCTGAGCCGTCCGGTACCGGCGAGGTCCGGGCCGCGGGAATCAGTCCATGGTTTCGACATCGAAGGGCGCCGCGAGGCGCCTTTCGCGTGGTGCCAGTGATGGGGGCATGGCGGATTGCAGCACCGTGCAATGGGCGATATTGCGCCGCGTTACGCCGCGCTTCGCGATGCGACCGACCGTGTGGGGAAGGTCTGGATGATGGCGGTATAGTGATCGCTTCTGGAAGCCCGGCATGCCGGCCGCGATTCAGATAGCGCCATGATTCCGCTGGGGACGCGATGGCTGCAGAAGTCGACATACCCGTTTGGCTGTTGCTGATCCTGGTCGCGGCGAGCGCTTACGCTGTCCTGGTCAGTATTTTTCTGCCCGGTGTCCGCTGGTTCGTCCGGCGGCGGTTGAATCGTGCCATCGAGCGCATCAACAGCAGCCTGCGCATCCAGATCCGGCCCTTCCAGCGCACCCGGCGGCAGGTGCTGATCGACCGCTTGAGCTACGACACGCAGGTGATCGCGGAGATCGAAAAGCTGGCTATCGAAAGCGATACGCCCAGACGCGCGCTGCAGAAGAACGTGCGGACCTATGCCCGCGAAATCGTGCCCTCGTTCAACGCCTACGTGTACTACCGCCTCGGCTACTGGCTGGCCCGGCAGATCTCGCGTTTCATCTATCGGGTGAAGGTCGGTGCGGCCGATATCGAAACGCTCCGCCAGATCGATCCGCAGTCCACCGTGGTGTTCGTGATGAACCATCGCAGCAACATGGACTATCTGCTGGTCACTTATCTGGCGGCCAACCAGGCCACGCTGTCCTACGCGGTGGGCGAGTGGGCGCGGGTGCTGCCGCTGAACCTGGTGGTCAAGGGCCTGGGCGGTTATTTCGTGCGTCGCGAATCCAACAACCCGTTGTACCGCAAGGTGCTGGAACGCTACATCCACATGTCCACGCACGAAGGCGTCTGCCAGGCGGTGTATCTGGAAGGCGGTTTGAGCCGGGACGGCAATTTCGGCCGGCCGAAACTCGGCTTCCTCGATTACATGCTGCGTTCGTTCGATGCCGAGACCGA
>JANOXT010000300.1:0-10304 GCA_031418555.1 Lysobacterales bacterium
CGACAAGCAGGCCGTAGCCCGCGCCCGCAAGATCGAACGCTTCTTCTCGCAGCCGTTCACGGTCGCCGAAGTGTTCACCGGCTCCAAGGGCAAGTATGTGTCGCTGAAGGACACGATCCGCGGCTTCAAGATGATCTGCGACGGCGAATGCGACCACATGCCGGAACAGGCGTTCTATATGGTCGGCGGCATCGAAGAAGCGATGGAAAAAGCCAAGAAGATGGCTGCGTAAGCAGCTGTTGTAGGGTGGGCCTTGTGCCCACCATTGCGAGACATCAGCTGTTTGTGAACCCTGATGTTGCGAGAAAAGCGGTGGGCACAAGGCCCACCCTACGAGGAACCGAAACACCTATGGCCACCATCCGTTGCGACATCGTCAGTGCCGAAGCCGAGATCTTCCACGGCGAAGCCACGCTTGTCGTCGCCACCGGCGAGCAGGGCGAACTCGGCATCGCGCCGCGTCACGCCCCGCTGATCACCCGTCTGAAGCCGGGCAAGGTCGTCGTCACCCAGCCGAACGGTGAAGTGCTCGACTTTGCGATCTCCGGCGGCATTCTCGAAGTACAGCCGCAGGTCGTGACCGTGCTGGCCGATACCGTGATCCGTGCGCAGGACATCGACGAAGCGGCGGTGCGCGCGGCGATGGAAGAAGCGCAGCGCGCGCTGGATCACAAGGATCCGAAGATGAGCGCCGAAGAAGCGCAGAGCCAGCTGGCGATGAGCCTCGCCCAGTTGAGCGCTCTGGAGCGTTTGCGCAAGAATCTCAAGCACTGAGATCTGCGCAATTGTGCGATATCGAGACGCCGGCGAAAAAGCCGGCGTTTTCGTTTGCGTTTTGTAGGAGCGACGGAAGTCGCGACGCTCTTCGGCAAAGCGTTCCGTAGCCGGCCACGCCTTCCGGCGCTCCTACAAAAGCATCGGAATGCGCTGCCGAGCCTTCAGGCCTTATAGACCCAATGCCGCGACAGCACGAAGCCGAACGCACCGAGCACCATCTCCACGGCGGGCTTCGCCAGCCACGCCCACTGCAGCCCGAACACCGCGTCGATATGGCCCATCGCCCAAGTGCTGGCGGCGGTGGTGCACAGCCACATCGTCACGAAGCGCCGCAGTTGGGTGCCGCCGATGCGGGTGTCGTCGCCGGCGAAGGTGAATTTGCCGTTGAGCCAGAAACCCAGCACCGCGCCGCTGATGCGTCCGCAGATGTTCGCCGCTTCAATGGTCATGCCCAGATGGCTCAGCAGCACCATCACGCCCCAGTCGAGCAGCCACTGCACGCCACCAATCAGCAGAAAGTGCCGGCCTTGTCGACCCAGGCTCATGGCGAGGCCGCGCCAGTCATTCGCCATAGTTCGATGTGTTCAAGCATTGCATCGCGCGTCGCACCTGTCCGTACCAGCCCAGCGCGCAGCGCCGGGCTTGCGGTGTCTGCATTCACCAGCACCCAGCGGATGCGTTCGCGCGCAAACAGTTCGGTCCAGCGCGCTCCGGAAACGTCGGCGTTCGCGCGCAGCGCAGATGCCGCCAGGGAAGGATCATGCGGCGATACCGTGCGCCCGCGTCCGCCGAGTTCGGCAATGAAACCGCGCGCCGGATCGGCGGCAAGCACGATGTCGTCTGCAGTGTCTGCAATCCGTTTCATCAGCAGACGTTCCGGCACATACGCCGGCAGAATCGCTTCGGCATCGCCACCGCTGCGGATGGTGCGCTTGAGCGCGGCGGAGTGGTGCAGCCAGCTGGCATTCGCCTGATAGGCCAGATTCAGCGTGCATACGCCGATGACCAGCGACAGCAGCGCACGTCGGCCGACAGCGGCTTCTGCGTCGACCGGCAGCAGCACCACCAGCAGCGCAACGCCCGGGAACGCATAGCGCGCGTACTGCATGGGCAGCAGCGGCAGCAGCACGGTCGCGGCCACGGCGAGCATCAACCCGCGCCGACCCGGCTGCAGCACGCGCAGCAGCCACAGCCCCGACAGTGCGATCAGCGCGAATCCGAATCCGCCGTCCCAGCCTTCGACATAGCGATCGGTGTCGAACGTGATCCGCCACAGCAGATCGGGCCCGAAGCCCGCGTGCCAACGCGGGTCGCTGAATGCTTCCGATGGAAAATAAGCCGAGTGGAACACCTGATTGAACATCGGCAGCACCGGGTTGCCGGTGGCCAGCCACGACTGCGTATAGCTCGACAGCGCCAGCCCGGCGAACACGATCAACGCAGGCGCCAGCCGACGCCATGGCCAGTGCGGCCACTGCGTCCAACCTGCGTACAGCAGCAGCGGCAGCGCAGCGATGCCGTGCACGGGCTTGAGCGCGAACAGGCCGGCAAAGAGGACTGACCCCGCCCACAGCCGACCACGCGCGTCGGCGACGGTCATCGCCATCAGTGCCAGCGTGACGGCAGTGCCCGCGAGTTCGGTCTGCATGCCCGCGCCGATCCATACCAGCGGCGGCAGGCTGGCGAACAGCGCGAGCGACGACCAGCGTTCGATCGCGCCGGCACGCAGACTCGACACGGCCGACCACGCAGCGCCCATCGCCAACCCCAGCCACAGCGCGTTCACCGCGCCATGCGCGTCGCGATGCGCCAGCACCGACGCGACGCCGTGGAGCACATCGCCAGCCCACGGCGCGTACGCCCACACCTGGAACTCCGGCGCCGGCGCGTAGCGCGCATGCTGCATCCACTGCGCGGGAAGGCCGAGGTGATAGGTCAGATCGTCCATCTGCATCGCCGGCAGCCAGCACGCCGTCGATGTCAGTCCAAGCAGCATGACGCAGAGCATCGCTGCGCGCGGTGAGGCTGCGGTCGCCTGTTTCCAGCCATCGATCGTGGCGCGTGCGGCGCGCAGCAGCGCAGGCCGCTGCGCTGCGATCAGCGCCAGCAGCACCGCCGACCACAGCCACGCGGTATGGATCGGCAGCGTGACCACCCAGCCGGCCAGCCCGGCGATGATCATCATGCCGACGATCGTCGCCACTGCCGCGCGCGCGGGCAGCGGATCCGGCGTGAGCCACAGCCCGACCGCCAGTGCGCCCAACCCAAGTAAACCTGCCGCAAGCATCGGCAGCGGCCCGACATAGACCATGAGCGCGATCAGCCAGACCACGACCAGCGCCGCGGCCCACGACCAGCCAAGCAGGCGCTTGAGCGGCCACGCCAGCGTCCAGGCGATCAACGCCAGGACCAGCGACAGGGCGAAGCGTTCGGCCGGCAGCGCGCGCCATGTCTCATTGACAAGAAATCCCACCAGCGTCGCGAGCACGCCGGCAGCGACCAGCAGTCGCGGCCATGGCGCGGGCGTAGCGGGAAGAGAAGCGACGGACATGCGGTGCCGAAGACAGACACATCGGTGGAAAGTCGGCCGGCATCGTAGCAGCAGGTGCCGGTAAAATGCCCTGAACCACGGCCCCGGAGTCCTCATGAGCGCACCCCTTCACGTCATCGTTCTTGCTGCGGGCGAGGGCAAGCGGATGAAGTCCGCATTGCCGAAGGTGCTTCAGACGATCGCAGGCGTGCCGATGCTCGGTCACGTCATCGCCAGCGCGCGCGCGTTGGCGCCGGCCGGGATCCATGTGGTCTACGGCCACGGTGGCGATCAGGTCAAGGCCGCATTCGCCGGCCAGTCCGATCTGCATTGGGCCGAACAGGCGCAGCAGCTGGGCACCGGTCACGCGGTGCAGCAGGCGATGCCGGGCGTGCCCGAAGATGCGCGCGTGCTGGTGCTGTACGGCGACGTGCCGCTGATCCGCAGCGAAACCCTGCAACGACTGCTCGACGCGCCCGGCCGGCTGGCGGTACTGGCTGCCGAGTTGAGCGACCCCACCGGCTATGGCCGCATCGTCCGCGATGCGCAGGGCCGCGTCGCCGCGATCGTCGAACACAAGGATGCCGACGCCGACACCCGACGGATCCGCATCGTCAACTCGGGCATCATCGCCGCCGACGCCAACGCGCTGGTGCCCTGGCTGCAGCGGCTGTCCAGCGACAACGCACAGGGCGAGTATTACCTCACCGACGTGTTCGCGATGGCGGCGGGAGAATTCGTGCCGGCCGAAATTGTCGCCGTTGAAGACCCGATCGAAACCGAGGGCGCGAACGATCCGTGGCAGCTCGCCCAGCTGGAGCGCGCGTTCCAACGGCGTGCCGTCCGCGCGCTGTGCGTCGCGGGCGCGCGCTTCGTGGATGTGGATCGCGTCGATGTGCGCGGCGACGTCACCGTTGGCCGCGATGTCGAGATCGACGCGAACGTGATTTTCGAAGGCCGCGTGATGCTGGGCGACGGTGTGCGCATCGGGCCGTTCTGCCGCTTGAAAAATGTCGAACTTGCCGCCGGTACCGAAGTGCGCGCGCACTGCGACCTCGAAGGCGCGAAGACCGAAGGTGCTGTCGCCATCGGCCCGTTCGCTCGGCTGCGCCCGGGCACTGTGCTCGCCGACGGCGTGCATATCGGCAACTTCGTCGAAACCAAGAATACGACGATCGGCATCGGCAGCAAGGCCAATCATCTGACCTATCTGGGCGACGCGGTGATCGGCGCAGGCGTCAACGTCGGTGCCGGCACCATCACCTGCAACTACGACGGCGCCAATAAATTCACGACCACGATCGAAGATGGCGCATTCATCGGCTCGAACAGCGCACTGGTTGCGCCGGTGCGCATCGGCAAGCACGCCACTATCGGTGCCGGTTCGGTGATCGGCAGCGAAGCGCCGGACGGCAAACTGACCCTCTCGCGTGCGCGGCAGGTGACGCTTACCAGCTGGAAGCGGCCGGAGAAACAGCCGAAATGACTTATGTTGGTAGAGCGGGCTTCAGCCCGCTGCTTCTTTTGTGGACATGCTTCAGCGGGCTGAAGCCCGCTCTACCGAAACCTTATCGCGCGGGCAGCGTCAAGCTCACCCACAGCCCGCCGCCCTCGCGGTTCTGCAGCGCGATGCGTCCGCCGTGGGCTTCGATGATGTCGCGGGTCAGCGCCAGCCCAAGCCCGGTGCCGTGGCGTTTGGTCGAATAGAACGGCAGCAGCGCCTGCGCCAGCACTGCTTCGCTCATGCCGTTGCCGCGGTCCAAGATATCGATCCGCCACTCCTCGGGCAGTTTGCGCAGCACCAGCTGCACCTCGTTTGCGGGCGAGCCCGATTCGTGCGCATTCTTGACGAGGTTCAGCAGCGATTGCTCCATCTGCGCAGCATCGATATGGACCACGCCGTCGTCGTGTTGTCCGTTCCATGCGAACTCGACCTGACTGCGCAATTGAGTCAAGAAGCGCCCCCACTCCAGCGGTTCGAGTCGCGGCGCGGGCAATTTCGCGAAATGCGCGTAGTCGCGGATGAAGCCTTCGAGATGACGCGCGCGTTCTTCGATGGTCGCCAGCGTCATCGGCAGTCGTTCCAACTGACCGCGCTTGAGCAATTCCGCGCTGGAATGCGCCAGCGATGCGATCGGCGCCAGCGAATTGTTCAACTCATGGCTGATCACGCGGATGACTTTTTTCCAGGTCTGCACTTCCTGCCGCCGCAGCTCCGCCGTGAGCAGGCGCAGTAGCACCAGTTCGTGGCGGCGGCCGTTGAGCCGGAAGCCGCGGCGCGACAAATGGAAGATGTCCTCGTTGTCCTCGTCGCCGACCGAGAAAATGCCGTCGCCGCCGCGCTCGAACGCATCGCGCAGGGCCTGCGGGCTGCTGTCGAGGATCAAAGTGAAATCGCGGCCTTCCAGCCGCCGACCTTCGCCCAGCAGTTTGCGTGCGGCCAGATTGCCCAGCACGATCCGCTGCGACTCGTTCATCAGAATCATCGCCACCGGCGTGTTCTGCACCATCGTATCGAGCAGCAGTTCGCGCTGCACCAGCGACAGCCGCTGTTCGCGCAGCGCATCGCCCAGCGCGTTGTGCGCGTTGACCAGCTCGACCAGATCGCTGTACTTGTCCCAAGTGATGCCGAAACTGAAATCGCCGTCGCGATAGCTGGCCACCGTGCCGGCCAACGCACGGAACAGCGCGCGCAGCGGCGACACCGTGCGCCAGATGATCGTGGCCACCAGCGTGCCTACCGCTGCGGATGCGATCGCGGCGGCTGCCCACGCGGGCACCCACTGCGTCAGCAGTGCGGTCGATAACGCGGCCAGCACCACGCACAGCGTCGCCAGAACCATCAGCCGTATCGCCAGCGGCAGGATGCGCAGGAGTTGCATGTTCAGTCCGGTAGGCTGGGTTCTGGATCGTCAGTCGCGTTTGATGCCGAGCCGGTCGAGACGCCGGTACAGCGCCTGTCGCGACATGCCCAGCTCGTGCGCGGCCTGCGCAAGCACACCGCCGGCACGTGCGAGTGCAGTCTCGATCGTGGCGCGATCCGGCTCTGCGGCATCGCTGGTCTGCGCCAATGCAGGCATGGCTACCGCCGGCAAACCCAGATCGCCCACACCGATGCGCGCGCTGCACGACAGCAGCGACGCACGCTGGATGGTATTGCGCAGTTCGCGCACGTTGCCCGGCCAGCGATGCGCCAGCAGTGCATGCTCGGCCGTTGGATCGAGCGATTTGTCCGCCGGTAGAAAATGTCGCGCCAACGGCAAAATGTCGTCCGGCCGCTGCGCCAATGACGGCAGCCGCACTTCGATCGCGTTCAATCGATAGAACAGATCTTCGCGGAACTGCCCAGAAGCGATCAGCGCCGGCAGATCGGCGTTGGTGGCGCTGATCACGCGTACTTTCACCGCGCGTTCGCGATTGCTGCCCAGACGCTGGAACTGCCCGGTTTCCAGCACGCGCAACAGTTTGACCTGGCCGGCCAGCGGCAGCGTGCCGATTTCATCGAGAAACAATGTCCCCCCGTCGGCGGCCTCGAATTTGCCTTCGCGGGCTTTGTTCGCGCCGGTGTACGCGCCCGCTTCGGCGCCGAACAGCTCTGCTTCGATCAGGTCCGCCGGCAGCGCGCCGCAGTTCAACGCCACGAAGGCCGCATTGCGCACCGATGAATTGGCGTGGACGATTTCCGCGAGTTTTTCCTTGCCGCTGCCGTTGGGGCCGGTGATCAGCACCGGCAGGTCCGAGCGCGCCACCTGGCAGGCAAGACCCAGCGTGGATTCAGTGAGTGGATCGGCATGGATGAAACCGCGCAGATCGTATTCGTCCAGCGTCGCGCGGCGGCGGCGATCGCCGGCATCGCGTCGCGCCAGCTGCTGCCGGGTCTGCGACAGCTCCAGCAGATTATTGACCGTCACCATCAGCTTGCGGTCGTCCCACGGTTTGGCCAGGTAATCGGCGGCACCGGCTTTCACCAGCTCCACCGCCGATGCCAGATGCGTCCACGCGGTCAGCAGAATGACCGGCAGATCCGGATAGCGCGCGCGGATTTCGCCGAACAGCGCCTCGCCTTCTTCCCCCGACGTGGTGTCGGTCTCGAAGTTCATGTCCTGCACCACCAGATCCACCGGCGACTGCGCCAGCGCCGCCAGTCCGCTTTCCGGATTGATGGCGATGCGTGTGTCGATATCGTGCAGCGAGAACAGCGTTTCGAGCGCTGTGGCGACCGCAGGGTTGTCGTCGATAACCAGAATGATAGGCATGGGAGAAGCGTAACCCAGTCGGTGATCGCTGCGTGTGGCGATTTTTTTGTGGGAGCGGCGGGAGCCGCGATGCTGTGAGCGATGAGCGATGAGCGATGAGCGAAAAAAAGCCTGTCATCCCGAACCCCGGCATCATCGGGGTGAGGGACCCGTTTTTGATTACGGCCAGAAAAAAACAGGCCTCTCGCTTCGCTCGGGATGACAAAGACACCTGGATGCTTAATCGCCCAGTCACACGCTCCGCGTCGCCACCGCCGGCGGTACCGCTGCTGCGCGTTTGGCAGGTCCGTACACCGCGATCTGCCCCAGCACCCACAGCGCAACCGCGCCGATCGGCAGGTACATCGCCGGCAGCCGCGGCAGTTCGTAATACTTCATCAACAGCTGGTTCAACCCGAATGCGCCCAGCATGCCCAGCACAATGCCCAACGTCGCCAGCAGGAAATTCTCGGTCTGGAAATAACGCAGGATCTGCCCGCGCGTGGCGCCCAGCGCACGGCGCACGCCGATCTGTTTGGTGCGCTGCTGCACCCAGAAACTGGCCAGGCCGACGATGCCCAGCGCCGTGACCACCATCAGCGCGATGCATACCGCGCCGAGCAGCCATGCCATCGCTTTGTCCTGTCGGTAGTATTCACCGATGACATCGGTGAACGTGCCCTGGTCCATGATGATGCGGCTGCGGTTGACTTTCTCCAATGCGGCGACGGCGGCCTTCAGCACTTCCTCGCGACGTTCGGGACTGGTGCGGATGGCGAAGCGGCCCGAGGTCGGACGGATCGGCAGCAGCATGGAATATCCGGCGCTGGCGGCTCCTTCGTTGTCGTTCGGGCGGATCAACGTATCGACCACGCCGACGATCTTGATCGGCTCATCGCCCCAGCTGTCGTGAAGCAGTTTGCCGACGGCGTTCTCGCCGGGGAAAAGTTTTTCAGCCATCGCACGGGTCACCAGCAGGGAGGGAATGGCGAAATCGCCTTCCAGCTGGCCCATGTCCAGATATTCCTCAGGCAGAAAATCGCGACCAGCGACGATCTTCAGGCCGAAGGTTTCCAGCAGCTGTTCGTCGCCAAGATAGACGCCGACATTCATGCTGGGAATCTGCTGATCTGCCTTGATGCTGACCGACGAATTCCACGAGGAGCTGTCGAACGGCACATGATTGGTGCTGGTGGCGTACTTGACGCCGGGGACCGCACGCAGCGCCGCGAGATCGGTTTTCACCGCGGCATCGGGATTGTCGTTGCTGCCGATGCCGGCGGTGTTGATCCGTACGATTTCGTCATTCGCCATGCCGGTATCGCGCCCGATGCGATCGAGGCGTGTACCGATCAGAAACAGCGCGTTGCAGACGATCGCGCAGCTCAGCGCGATTTCGATCACGATCAACGCCGATGCGGTCTTGTGCCTGCGCAGCGTGGAAAGAATGGGGCGGATATCCATGAGAGGCTCCGTGACGGTGAGGTAGAGCGGGCTTCAGCCCGCTGAAGGTATGGCGGATGCGGCAGCGGGCTGAAGCCCGCTCTACCGTGTCATTGCGATTTCAGCTGGATGGCCGGTGCGATCTGACAGGCGCGCCATGCCGGCAACAATCCTGCGATCAGGCTGGCGCCCAGGCTCAATCCCACTGCGGTCAGCAGCATCGTGCCGTTGAGATGCGCCAGTTCGGCATAGTCGGTCGGCTGTTGGCGTACCGCCCACAGCCCGAGCAGCGCAAAGCACAGACCCAGCGCGCCGCCGGCGAGACCGATCACGCCCGCCTCGATCAGGTATTGGGTGAAGATCGCACGCTTGGTCGCGCCCAGCGCGCGCCGCACGCCGATCTCGGATGAGCGCCGCAGGAATTTCGCCAACAGCAGTCCGATGGTATTGACCAGGCACACGAACAGAAACCCGAAGGCCAGCCAGCCCTGCAGACGCACGTCCTGCGGGACCACGCCGTTCTCGTCCATCCACCCCATCACGTCGTCCAGACGCACGTTGGTCGGACGCTCGAAGCGGCCCGCTGCGCGCTGCTGATCGGAATAATTCTTCAGATATTGCAGGTATGCCGCGACCTTGGCAGGCGAATCCAGTTCGACCCAATACTGCAGCCAGGAGCACTTCGCATTCAGACCGTATTGGCCCTCTTTGTCCTCGGCCTGATCCTGGTCGTCGGCGCCGCCCCAGCAGTTCATATTGCCGTTGGGCGACATATCCAACGCGCGCGAAGTCCAGAACGGAATAAACACCTGCTCTTCGCTGCCGAAGCGGCTCTGGCTGAGATCGTAGAATTTCGGCTTCAGCTGCCAGGGCTTCAATACGCCGATGATCTTGAATGCGGTCTGCTCCAGACGCACGGTCTTGCCGACGCTGTTGCCGCCGCCGAACAGTTTTTCGTTGAGCTTCGACGAAATCACCGCGACGCGTGCGCGCGCCTGATCGTCCGCACCGGTCCAGGCCCGTCCGTATGCCAGCGGCACATCGAACATCGGGAAGAAGTCCGCACCGGTGAAGCGCGCATCGGCGATGAACGGTGCCATGCCGTTGCGGTCCGGTTCGATCGCCACCGCGCCGGCGGTCATGATCGCCTGACGGTCGCCGCGCTTTTCGCGCATCAGCGCTTCGGCATCGAAGCGCGCCATCTGCCATTCGGGATCGTCGCCGGGGGTGAAGCCGCGCTTGCTGCGCGGATCGATGCGCGGATAGAACAGTTTTTCGCTTTTCTGCGGGATCGGGTTTCCCGACAGCACATGGAACAC
>JANOXT010000301.1:0-7721 GCA_031418555.1 Lysobacterales bacterium
TCCAGGTTGTCATCATCACATGCCGCAGTCAGTTCTTCTTGAGCGACGATGACATACCAAGCATGACAGGCATCGTTAGGGTGGGGCCGACCGGACCGGATTAGTCTAAAGAATATTCATTACAGAGAATATATGTCGCGCCTTTCGATGACAAGGCGATAAGAAGTTACCTTAGAAAAGAAATGCCAGGAATCTTTAATCACTCGAAGAGAATGACTGCGTCGAACTTAGTTTCACGTATTCCGAATTTAGCAGTGAGGCCGATGCTTTTAGCGCATATATCTGACATCGTTGGTGAAGGTGTAGATTTGAAGAGTCAGTCGGATATCTATCAGGCGATGATTTCTGCATGGGTAAAACGTGAAGATCGCTGGGTTAGGCCTGAGCCGCTCTTGAAATTTTCGAGATCACTTGCATTCGAACTTTATAAAAACAGGCATTTGCGTGGCGGAGAATTCTGTGTTCCTCAAGAGATCGAGGAATTTGCGAAGAAGTGGAAGACTGATATAAAGACAGAGTATCTGACTGGAAGATCGTTATTGAATAGGTTTTCAGATGGAAACTATAAATTTGCCCATAGATCCATCCTCGAATATTTTGTTGTGCAAGCGGCCATCACTGCGCAGAGTGGTTTAAAGATAGAAATTACAGACCAGATGTGTCTTTTTCTATTGGATGCTCTGTCCTGCACTGATGGTGTTAGCGAGTTGGTGGTTGCCCGAACCCCTAGTATTTTGCTTAATGTCATATCACCGGAGGTTAGGATCGGATTTTCGGTAAATTATTCACTTTACACGGAGCCTGGCCGAGCGCTGAGCTCTGTCGCATTGTTCGGTGTGCGGTTGTCGATTTCTAACAAGCCTTCTGAACAGCTAAAATTTGCAGATTACTTGGCAAGTGCCTTGTTATTTTTGGGTTCTGAAGGCGGCCGGCCGTCGGAAGTGCGAGTCAATTTTTCTCACTTAAATCAGGGCGATGAGTATATGAAAGCTTATGTCTCTTTGTGGTTTGAAGAAGCTGTCATATTTAGTCATATTAATGTGGTGTCGCGCGATCTTGTTGATGCGATAGGCTTGGATCCAGATATGCGCGGTGAAGTTTCTATCGTCGGGCGTCCAAGTGGTACTCTGGACTTGGAGTACTATCGATGGTCATACGTAGAACGTATCAGAGCGAATTTAGCTCATGGCTTCAACATTAGTTGCATGCAACGAAATCCGTCTCTTGCGATTCAGGTCAAGCAAGAGCAAAAAATGGCGGTAATATCCATTCTAACTGGCGCTCCAAGCATAGGGCCTCTCGCTATGTTCGGTGTTGTGGCGGGTGGAAGTGAGCGCTGGTTGGAAGGCCGTGCATTCTTTTCAGTTCGACGCACAGCACCGGTTCCTTCCGATGTGGGTAAGATTATCCCGCAGGAACTTCCTTTGAAGTCGCGAGCCGATCTTTGGGACGATCACGCTCGTTGAAAAAATGACAAAAAATGAAGTGGAGAAAAAACATAGATCTACGTGAGCTCTCTCGATTTTAATCGCCCACTTTGAATGCTCAATTCATAGGACGCACTCTTGCAAGTCACACGCAAAGTGAAGTAGCGAGGCTAAGGCCGAAAGCCCAACCCCAGAATCTTTGAAGTGATGTGTCTTTCTTCATCCCGGGTGCGCGCGTTGCGCCCACCCAGGCTACGGTGTGATGAGACCCATCTTCGTTTCACTCGGGTGATGCGTTCGATGCAGTATTGGGGTTGTAAAAGTAGGCTGGGCTGAAAAGCCCAGCGTCACCCTCATTATTATCGAGAGTCCTTGCTGGGCTTTTCAGCCCATCCTACTCATGCGGCCAGTCCACGCATGCGGCCAGAGATAATGGTGTCAGGTTGATGATGCCGAGATAGCTAAAAACAAACGCAGTTTGATCTTCCTCGACTTTGCTGGAGAAGTTTACTCCGACCCTGATTCACCACGCGCTTTGCTTACATTGCGTATGGCGACACTCCAGTCGTTACTCTGGCGAAACCACCACCGTCTCCGCCTTCACCGCTTCCGGGCTCACTTTTTCGATGGTGTGGCGCAGTTCGCGGCCGAGGATGGTGGTGGCGTCCTTGGCCCAGTTGTCGAGGCGCTGGTCGAACACGAGCTTGCTGTTTTCGTCGGTCCAGACCAGCTTCATTTCCCGCAGCTTCTGGATGAAGCTGCGGAAGAGTGTCTTGTCGAAGAATTCGGGCGCGGCCGGTGCGTACAGCAGGCTGAGGCGCTGCGCGGCGAGGTGGCAGAGGCTTTCCAGTTCAGCGGCGCCCAGGGTGCCGGGGCCGTTCTTGGCCAGCACCGAGATCGCGATGTAATAGCGCTCGAACGCTTGCTGCAGCGGGTGGCCGAGCGCGCGCAGGCGGAAGACTTCATCGGACTGCCCGGCGTTGCGCGCGAGAATGCCGCCGTCGTCGCCGCTGACCTGTTCCAGCAGACCTTCGCGGATGAACACGGCGATGGTGCGTTCCAGCTGATCGGCGAAACCGTCTTCATCCCACGGCAGAAACAGTTCGGCCTGCATGAACGGATACAGCGAGCGGCCGATCCGCAGCAGCGTGTTGCGGCTCATCCGCCGGTTGTGTTGGAAGCAGCAGGCGATCCACGCGGTGGCGACGAACAGGTGCAGCACGTTGTTGCGGAAGTAGCTGAGCAGGATCGCGGTGTCGCCGTCCACATGCAGTACGTCGCCCAGCGGATGCGCGGTGCGCGCCAGCACGCCGATGTCTTCGCCGTGGGCGACGATCTGCGCCGGCGTGTGCGGGGTGACAGTGACGCGGTCGGAATAAGGCACTTCGGCCAGCAGCGTTTTCGACAGCGCGATCTGCGCCAGCAGATCGGCTTCGCCCATCGCATGCTTGGGCGTGGACAGCACCGCCAGCGCCAGCAGGTTGATCGGATTGACGTCGGCGGCGCGGTTGATGTTGATCTGCACGCGGTCGGCCAGCGTGTCGATGGCACCGGCAAGCCACTGCGGTTTTTCGTCTTCGCCCACCGGCGTGCCGTCCCACTCCGGCGCCAGCTCGGCGAGGATATCGGCGAGCTTGATCGGCTCGCCGAAATTCACCACCACTTGCCCATAGTTCTGGCGCAGCACTTTGGGGATGCCCATCAGCAGATGCCAGACCGATTCCTTCTGCTTGGCCTTGCCCGACAGTTCGTCCAGATAGCTGTTGCCCTCCATCAGTTTTTCGTAGCCGATATAGACCGGCTGGAACAGCACCGGCCGCGTCGGCTGGCGCAGATAGGCGCGGATGGTCATCGCCAGCATGCCGCCTTTGGGCTGCAGCAGGCGGCCGGTGCGCGAGCGTCCACCTTCGATGAAATATTCGATCGAATAACCGCCGGCGACCAGCTGCGCGACGTATTCGGAAAACACCGCCGAATACAGCGCATTGCCGCGGAAGCTGCGGCGCAGGAAAAACGCGCCGCCCTTGCGCAGCACCGTGCCGATCACCGGCAGGTTGAGGTTGATGCCGGCGGCGATATGCGGCGGCACGATGCCTTTGATGTAGAGCAGATAGCTCAGCACCAGATAGTCCATGTGGCTGCGATGGCAGGGCACATAGACCACTTCGAAACCGGGCGCGACCTGCTTGAGCGAATCCAGGTGATGCACCAGCACGCCGCGATAGATGCGGTTCCACACTGTGGACAGCAGGAACGACGCCGAGCGCACCGCCGGCGGCGAATAGTCCGCCGCGATTTCGTAGGCGTAGGCGTGCGCTTTTTTCCAGGCGTCCTCGGGTTTGCTGTTCTCGCGACGCGCGGTGTCGGCAAGCGTCTGTTTCACCGGCTCGGCCGCCAGCACTTTGTCGATCAGCAGACGCCGCGTGGACAGGTCCGGCCCGATCACCGCCTCGCGGATGCGGTTGAAGTGGGTGCGCAGCACGCGCGACAGCTTGCGCACGATGCGCTCGGCCGGCAGGTCTTCGGCGACCACGCCGCGCACCGAGACTGGCGCCGCAAACTGCACGTGGGTGTCGCGGCCGTTGAGCAGGATCGCCAGCAGCCGGCGGAAACGGCCGACCAGGGTCCAGTTTTCCGAGAACAGCACTGAAAACCAGCCGTTGTTCCGGTCCGGGGCGCGACCGACGAAGATCGACACCGGCACCAGCTGTACATCCAGCGCAGGATCGATGCGATGGGCTTCCAGCAGCCGCGCCAGGGCTTCGGAATGACGTCGCGCCGGGCGCGCCATCTTCAATGGCTTGCCGGTGGCGATATCCACCGCCATGTCCACGGCGATGTCGGCGGCCTTGCCCAGCGCATTGCCGGCATTGCGCCGCGACAGCGCCACATAGGAGCGGTTGCGTTTGAGCGGATCGCCGGCCAGCGGACGCAGCCCCGACGGCAGCCCGGCCTCGCGGCAGGCGCGGTCGAGAATCAGCGCATTGGACAGCCCGTAGTCTTCCAGTACGTAGCAGATCGGCCGCGGGTCGTCGGCCAGCGCCTCGGGCAGCGGTTCGATCCGCAGCTGGATCCAGGGCTCCAGCACTTTCCCCAGCAGGCCCGCCCACCACGGCCGGCGTCCACGCGGCGGCGGCGCTGCGGGCGCCACAGATGCTACGGGCACCGGCAGCATCGCCAGCCCGGTTTGCTGGGGATCCAGCTCGCTGGCGTGCGCATCGGCCGCACTGTCTTCGATGGCCGCAGACGTGGTGGCGTGGTCCCCGGCTGCGATCACGGAAGGCGTTTCCGATCCCGGCGGCGGTGTCGTGGTTGTGGGGTCGGCCGCCGGATCGGCGTCGAAGCGTGTGGGCTGGTTCGGTGAGGTCGGCATAGTCGCCGCCATTATGACGAAGGCGGCTGCTTCGTCGCGGTTTCGGTGGGGGAAACGGTCTGCGGCGCCGTGGCCGGAGCCAGCAGGGATTCGGAACCGGCTTCGCTCACCGGCGTCGCCGCCGCGGCGCGGGCATGGCGCAGAAAATCGCTGAGATACCAGCGGCCGTCGATGCGTTCCACCGCGACCACGGTGTCGATGGTCTTGCCGGCCAGCGGGTAGCGCATGCGCACCCGGGCGCTGTCCCCGTCCTGGCTGACCAGCGCCACCGTCATCGCGTCCAGACTGTGGTCCAGGTCCAGGTCGTAGCTGCGCAGCGATTCTTTCAGCGCGGCGAACAGCGGCCCCAGCCGGCGCAGGCTGTCGTCCATACCCAGCCGGGGGAAATCCGCCTCCCCGCGCAGTCCGGTGCGGCGCGCGGCCAGCGTGAGCCGCGCGATCGCACCGCGCCCGCGCTTGGGGTCGCCCAGTTTGGCGCGGCTGCCCCAATCGCTCATCGCCGAGACCAGCTGCGCGTAGTGCGCACGTTCCTCGGCGCTCAGGCTGTCGTCGCCCTGCAGAAACTTCACCCCGAACAGCCCGAGCGCGCTGGCCGCCGCGCGGATTTCGGCATTGGCGTTGGCGAACTGGCGGTCGAAGCTGCGGCGCAGCTGCACATCGGCCTTGTCGGCGGACAGCGTGGTCAGGATCCCGGGAATCTTCTGGTCGAACGGCAGCTCGTCCAGCGGCCAGCGGGTCCGCCCCGCCTGCCAGGCTGCGGCCAGCTGCGGACGCAGCGCCGGCGGTACGCCATCGCGGACGAAGGCCTGCAGGTCGTTGTCGCGCAGATGCTGGCTGAGCAGGGCCACGGCCTGGGCCGGTTCGGCCGCCACGGCCGGCGCTGCACGTTTCTCCCCACAGCTTGTTGCCGCCAGCGCCATCAGCGCCGCCAGCAGGGTCGGCAGCGCGTGGGCGTTGTAGGCGGCAGTGCGGGTGGGCAACGGCATCGTCCCGCATCTTGGCGGGCCGGGGCGGGTCCCACAAGCGACCGCCAAAAAAAAGGGAGACCCGAAGGTCTCCCGAAACAGCCGGCCGAAGCCGGTAGATCACGGTTGTGGCATGGTTCCGGCAGGGCCGGATGCGCACAGGGTAACGGCCCCCCATTGTTAATGCAATACTTGAATAAAAGCGCAGTAAACTATTGTTTCAATTGATCATCGCTTTCATTTGGCGATGTTCAGCGCATCCCGTTTGAGGGCCCGGCGCTGTTCCAGCGGCTGGCGCCAGTCGTTGTTGAACACCGCCGGCTCCCACGACCCGTAGGTCGGGTTGGGCAGCATCCACCAGCGTTCGCCGAACCAGCTGCGGTGCTGTTCCTGCAGGTCGGCCCGGGCTTCCGGCGTGTTGACCAGGATCTGCGCGAAATCGCCCAGCTGGTCGCCGAACTGCATCAGCACCCGGTAGCTGCGGCCAGCGAACTGGCGCCGACACAGTTTTTCCGAACCTTCCTGTTCGCAATCGGCAACGAAACTCCCCAGGCCCAGAAACACGCTGTCGTCTTTCACCGGTAGACCCGCCGCGCGCAGATTCGCCAGCGTCGGCGCGATCAGATGCTCGGCGCGGTTGGAGATGTAGATCAGGGTGATGCCTTTGGCCTGCGCTGCGCGCGCGAAATCGACCACGCCCGGCACGGGCTGCGCCTGTTCCTCGCGGACCCAGGCATCCCAGGTCGTTTCATCGTAGGTCTTGCCATCGCGGACCAGACGCGCCTGATACGGCGAGTTGTCCAGCACGGTTTCGTCCACGTCCATCACGATCGCCGGCGGCAGCCCGCGCGCGGGCGTGGCGCGCTCGTCGGCCACCAGCGCGTCCCAGTCCGGGTCGTGCAGCGCCGCATCAAGCCGGTCGCTGGCGGCGCGGTACACGGTCTGCGCAGCGGCGCGGTATTCGGCCGAACGCTGCACCCACAGCACCGCGTTGAGGTTGTCGTCGGCAGCGACGGTGACGATGGCGACAGGCTCGGCGGCCGGCGGCGCTGCGACGAGGGTGTCGGCCTGCACGGTGCGGCAGACGCTCAGCCCCAGCGCAGCGGTCAACAGAGCAGTGAACAGCAGGGACTGGCGCATGACGGGTCCACGTGAATTTAATTCGTAGAAGTGTAGTCGAGGCCTACAACACGCCCGCGATCAGGCCGATCCCGAACACGAACAGCATCGCTGCGACGATCTGCTGCAGGCCGCGCAGGGTGGTCTTGCGCAGCATGCGATTGCCCAGCCATGCGC
This sequence comes from Lysobacterales bacterium, assembly GCA_031418555.1. GTDB lineage: Bacteria > Pseudomonadota > Gammaproteobacteria > Xanthomonadales > Xanthomonadaceae > Lysobacter_I. The sequence continues at coordinate 7,062 of JANOXT010000301.1, forward strand.
CGGCGAACGCCGCCAGCACCGCGCCGGCCAGTAGCCGATGGTCCAGGGTGCCGAACACCGCCAGCAGTGTGCCCGCATACACCGCGAGCCGCGACACGTCGATGACGCAGGCGATGGCCGCACCAGTGGCGACGAATGCCTGTTTATCCAGACCGCTGCGGGCCAGAAACGCGCTGCGCAGTGCGCCCTGCATGCCGGACAGGCCGCCGAAAAATCCGCTGAGCGCGCCGCCGAGCGGCTGCCAGCGCGCGTCGAATGTCATGTCGCGCAGTTTCGGCACCAGTTCGATCAGCGCGAACAGCAGCAGCAACACGCCGATCACCAGCTTCAGCGGCAGGATCTCGAAGCGATGCCCGAACGCGATATAGGCATGCAGCGCCGGCAGCGTGCCCAGTGTCGACAGCAGCCATGCGCCCAGCAGCGCGGCGAGCACCGCAGGCAGGCCGAAGCGCAGCAGCACGGTGCGGTCGATGTGCTTTCGCAATAGCGCGAGTTTGAACAGGCCGTTGAGCAGATGCACCACGGCGGTCATCGCGATGGCGTGCTCCAGCGGCATGAACAGCGCGAATGCAGGCAGCAACAGCGTGCCAAGTCCGAAGCCGGAGAAGAACGTCAGCCCCGATGCCAGCAGCGCGACGATGCAGACGATGGCTATGTCCA